>JAFNFT010000062.1 GCA_017885605.1 Methanobacteriota archaeon
TTTTGTGTATGCTCCTTTTTGCCCTTTTCTGGATTGGAGTTGGGTTCCTTCTACTGTTCAATACAGAGGTGTTTTTAGATTTGATTACTTACTTTTCGTCAACGGTGGGTTGTTTTTGGTTTCCTGCACAAGAACCCTATGACATCCCTCAAATGACTTGAAAAGAGTCCATCTGAAATTGTCTGAAATGATGTCTGAGACAGAATCTATGTCTTTTTGTATGTGTTGTGGAATTCTATAGAACTGCTTATGATTTTAAGCTGAGATCATAGAACTTCTTCTAGAATAGCTTCTGGAACCACCAAAACCCTTAGTAATGCTTATATTAAAAAAATATAGTAGTATATTGCGTTCCCATAGCTGTATTTAGTAGGAAAATAGATGTATTATACACACTGATTATTTTTTTGATGGTTTTATAGGGTGTTTTTTCTTCTCCTGGGCGATTTTAAGATTGTATGGGTGGATTGATAATACAGGGAAAATCAACCAATCTTTTTATTTAAAGGTGGTAAATTTCCATAATAATTTTCTTTATATTCCTCTAAATATTTTTTTTCTAGTACATCCAAACCAACATCAGCTGGTTCAATAGAAAAATAAGTGAATTCTTTAGAAAAATTATGTTCTCTTAACCTTCTAGAAAACGAAAGAGTTCTTCCAATATAAACAAGAGTTTTATCAGCAGAATATAATCTATAAATCCCACTGTTATTAGGCATTTGGTTTAAAAGTTCTTTTGGAAAACACTTCATTTTTTCTCTATATTTATTTGAAAATATCTTCCTATTTTTGGATCATTTTTTTCTATTGGCGTCCAATTACCTTCTAAATCCTGAGGGCGTATATGGTAATTATCGAACCAGCTTTTTGGAGTTATTTGGAATCTGTCAACTCGAGGATGTTTAGTTAAACTGAACGGGTTTACATTAGGAATAAGGGACGTATCTTTTGTAAAAATAAAACTAATTCGAGTAAAGCTCCGATCATTCTCTGGTGCAGAAATATAACAAAACTTATATTCCTTAAGATTGTACTTTTTTACAAAACTTACATTAAATGATATTCTTTCTTTAATAATTGTAATACATTCATTTCCTGAATATCTCGGGTTACTATACCAATCAATCATTTTAACACCATACTACAAATTCTTAAAGAACTTAAAACAATAAGTGGTATATATATTTTATGCGAAACTACTAAAAAACCTCTAACAACTCATTATCAACATAATAAAATTGAGCTAAGAAAACCTAAGGCGATTCAATGAAACCTATAGCGTTATGGTTTATACAAACACAACAAAGCTTAAAGGGAAGGTGATTGAAGATAAGGCTCCTTTATGCTGGCTATATCTGTTATCTATAACGAAACTTAATCATCAATAGTGGCTTTTATTGTATAGGATTGTATAATGCATAATATAGAAAACCATCACGATAAGCCTCTCATCAAGATTATGAAATATAAAATTTAATATTTTTTCTGTCGTCTTTTATTGAATCTATGTGTATTTTTCTCATTTGGATCAATTAACACACTTTGTTTAAATAGCATTAATGACAAAATGTTCTATAAGAGGACAAAGAGGTGGAACTGGTGAATGTAGATGCAATTTATCTCAATGAATTATTAGCAAAACTCATCAAAATAAATCAAACATATTATCCAAATCCTAAGAAGAAAGATGGTGATATTGGGGAACGATTTGTAAAGGATTGTGTTAAATATTATATGTGGAGGAAAGGGTTTAAGCTCCGTCATTCTGGCAATAGGACCTTTAAAATTGAAGGTCAATATAGAGCTGGTCGAGGAGGAATGGGTGGGATAGATTTTCGTTTTGGCTTTGAATATAACAATAGACCTTTTGATTGTTATGTTGAAACGAAAAATTGGGGTGTATATTCAATTTCTCCTACTGATTTTCAAACAGAAATTTTAAACAGATTTACAAGAAACGCCAACCAACCAGGATGTATTTGGGTTCTTACAATTAACAGAGGCCAGATAACTCAAATATTACGATTCTGTCAGCAGTTTAATGTTCATATTGATATCGTGCCAATTGATAGAAAAATAACTTCATCTCAGTTAAATATTCGTTCATTGAAACCCATTGTGGAACATTTTCTGGATGATTTTGATAAATTTATGACTGGTTTAACTCGTGTGCATCTCCATAAACCGAAACAACAGTTACAAAGAGGGTTCAAACCTTATGATGATGCTATAATATTGGGATTACCATCAGATTTGATTGCAAAAATACATCATACAACTCCTAAAAATATTGATAAAAGGAGGTCTGAATTGCATAGTCAAGGTGTAAATGTTCTTGATATGCGGAGTAGAACATCTCGATTAGCTAGATTAATCACTCAAAACCAGTTAGATACTACCTATATAATGAGCATTATAATAGAGATGTTGAAAGATAAATATAGGGACTGAGATTAATATATACTAAATAGACATACCTGTTGATACTTTACTATCTATCTGTCTATATTTACTATAGATATTAATGGGCATATTATGGTTATATATGATAAATGGATAAAGATAGTAAATAGACATATCTTATCATACCTTACCTCATAATTAGGTGTTTTTCAACGATAGATTAATATTCATATAGTATATACTAGATATATATGCCAAAAACAAGGACAACTATCACTATAAGCAAGGATTTATTGAAGAAAGCACGTGAGAGAGAGGTTAACATCAGTTCTTTTGTTGATATCGAGCTAAGGAGATTTATAGCTCTTATCGAAGGAAAAACTATTAATGACTCTTCTCATTCTGGAAAAGAAAAAACATCTAGTAAACCTGTATCGCATAGGGCTCGTGGTCTAGTTGGTTATGACGTCTCCCTGACACGGAGGAGGTCTTGAGTTCGAATCTCAACGAGCCCACTCCCATCTTTTCTAAAAAAATTTTTCGAAGTGCAGGATCGGGGTGAAACGCTGAGAGATTTACTCTGTCGATGATGTCTCTGACGTACTTTTTTTTACGATTGGTACAATCCCTGCCATCTGCTCAGCGATCACATTCGTAATCTCCGTATGCGGATCGATAACGTATTTTGTATTGTTCTCAAGTGAAAATTGGATTGTTTCCAATTTCTTATAGATTTGCGCTTCGTTCCTGAAATATTTTTGGATAGCGGTGTTNNGTTTCATCCCCTCAGCTTTTTTTATCTCCGCTCTTCGTAGACCATCCGCCTGTGTTTCCGCTGCTGTCGCATAATCAACCGCTGCCTGTTTTTCGTTTTCCGCTTTTACCACTTTGTTCATGGTATCTTGTACATCTTTTGGCGGGTCAATTTCCTTTAATTCGGTGCGGACAACCTCGATACCCCAATTCGCAGTTTCACTCCGAAGCGTGCTCATCAGCTCATTATTGATCCTATTTCTATCGCTATTTGCTTCATTCAAGTTCAGAGTACCAATAATGTTACGAAGTGTCGTACGCGCGAGATTTACGATCTGATATTTGTAATCAAACACATTATACTGCGATGCCTTCACAGACGCTTCATCTATTTTCACCTTGAAATACACTTGAGCATCGACCTGCGCATTCAGCTTGTCTTTTGTGATAATCGTCTGGGGTTCCGCATTGACCATCATCTCTGTGACGTTAACCTTAATCAATCTCTCTACAACAGGGATAATCCAGGCAAAACCAGGTTGTCGAAAACGACTGTACTTCCCTAATCGCTCAACAAGCGCCCGCTGAGTTGGCCGTACGATACGGATTCCCATCGAGAAAAACCATACTAAGACAACGATAAGCAAAATCCATCCAATGATTCCAAGCAAATCCATTCACAACACCTCACATTAGATAACAAGAGTTCCTTTATTAATTCTCTTTTATGGAACACTACGTATGTTCAATATCTTGAAGACAAATCCTCCATAGTAATGAAAAGATGAGAAAAATGAATATTCTGTGAGAGGGGGTTGACTATTTCATCGTCTTTTTCAAAAAAGGCCAGATCTCATCGACGGTTTTTGCGCCATTCACCTGGTTTTGCTTCTCCTTCCACCAATCAGTATTTTGGAAGTCCTCACGACACTTCGCTAGTTTTTCTTGCGCCTGATTAATCTCAACGATCTTCTGCATCGAATGCAAAGAATACTCCATATAGACAATCACGTCACAGAGAACATCCATATCCTGTGCAAGCTCAGGGTTAATCATGCTACGGATTTCCTCACCGATAAATTCAAGGGAAAATGCAGTGAATTTTCTATTTAACAACCCCATTCTCTGAACCTCCAAATATCATACCCGTAGGTATGCTATATCATTTCATATCATCTGATTCTATATAAGTTCTTTCCTNNGACAACACCAGAGGAAACCAACGATTCATCTCAACCCTTTCAGAACCAAACGAAAGGCCTGAAGGCATTGCTTGGAGATCCAAAGAAAGCGATTCTTACTCTGTCTCTTCCCATGATTGTTGCAATGGTCGTACAAACTTTGTACAACCTCATTAATCGAATCTGGGTCTCTGGGCTGGGCACCGATGCGGCAGCCGCAGTTGGATTTGCATTCCCTTTACTCTTCATGGGAACCGCAATTGCCACAGGACTTGGAGTAGGCGGCGGCTCAGCAATCTCAAGAAAAATCGGGGCAAAGGACAAGAAAGGCGGGGACATCGCAGCAGTCCATACCCTCATCCTTATGGTAATTGTCGCTCTCGCGTATGCAATCCCCCTGTTCATGTTCGCAGATGACATCTTCCGGCTGATAGGAGCAGGGCAAGCGACAGCAACTGCATCGCTCTACGCACGGATCATCTATTCCGTATCCATCGTGTCGTTTTTTACCTCCATTGCGACCGCTCTTCTTCGATCCGAAGGTGATGCGAAACGATCCATGCTCGCAATGATCCTCGGAGGAATTTTAAATGCGGTTCTTGATCCAATCTTCATCTACGTCTTTGGTTGGGGTGTCCCTGGCGCCGCGATTGCCTCGGTTGTTTCCATCTGCGTCTCCGCGTCATTATTATTCTACTGGTTATTCTTCAAAAAAAATACCTTCCTTTCCTTTCACTTCAAAGGGTTTCATTTCGACAAACAGGTCATAAAGGATATTCTAGCTGTTGGTTTCCCTGCCTCTTTGCTACAATTATCCATGGCGATTATGTTATTTTTGATGAACATCATTGTTGAACATATCAGCGGGACCGATGGTGTGGCTGTGTTTTCTGCAGGCTGGGCAGTCGCAATGACCGCATCAATGCCGTTGTTAGGGATGGCGACCGCGGTAGTTTCTGTGACCGGGGCCGCGTTCGGCGCCCGTGAATACAAAAAACTTGATATCGCACATCTCTACGCCTTGAAAATCGGGATTCTTATCGAGACATCCATTGCCATCGCGACGTTCATCTTCGCACCAGCAATCACCCTTGCTTTCACGACGTCCTCTGATATGGTTCATCTTGGAGGCGAGATAACAACCTTCCTGAGAATCATCTGCATTTACTATCCGGCAACAGCATTTGGTATGTTGTCGTCATCACTCTTCCAAGGAGTCGGAAAAGGACTCTATTCTCTCATTGTCACCATCCTTCGAACGATCATCTTGATCTTACCGCTCGCATGGCTTTTCGGGGTCATCCTCGGATGGGGGCTTCCAGGTGCATGGTGGGGGCTTGTCGTGGCAAATATTATTGGATCGGCAATCACGTTCATCTGGGCAAAANNGAAGATCTTGAGTACTGAAAAAAAATCAATCTCTCAGATATGCTGACAGAGCATATCTGCGATTTTTTCTAAAAACTTTTTATCAGTCTTGTTAAACGCAGCTGGAACATCAGAATCAATATCGATTTCACCAATCACTCTACTGTTCTGTGTAATCGGAACGACAATCTCTGAACGGGTTGAACGAAAACAAGAAAGATACCGATTGTCTTTCGACACATCATTCACAACCTCGGTTTTTCCGCTTCGTGCAGCAGATCCACAGACTCCTTTCCCAAGCGAGATCTTTGTATGCTCTGTCGCCTGTTTCCCTTTCCAGGGACCAAGTACAAGGACGTCTCCTTTCACTAGATAAATACCCACCCAGCTATATTTCTCAAAGCTTTCGTAGAGAACATCAACGACATCTTGCAGAATCGTTGATGATTTGTTTTTTGTAAGCATTTCTTTAATTTTTTTTTCGGTCATCTCATAATTCAAGAAAATCACCGTACCTCAGTAATCAAGCAGACTCGTTTGTGAGTTTTTCGGACCGAGAGACACGGGAATGATAGGGTCGTCATCTGTGGGAAGCTCAATGGTCCCATACTTCCCCCCACCACCAGGGATAATGATGACCTTATGATCTCGAAACGCCTGGATTGCAGCGGTAATCGCGGGGACCGTCACCCGTGCGACCTTCTGAAGATCCGCATCGAGGAGAACGTTAATCTCGGAGCCGAACGCAGTAATGAGCTCATTCCATCGCGTGCTCACACTTTGGGTAAACGGAGTATGCTGCCCGAGAGCTTTGGCGATAATCTCCGAGAGTGGAATGAGATGCACATACGGTGGTCGATGCGCAGGATGCTGTGGTTCTTTGAAGGTAGCGATTTCTCCGATTCGGTCTCGTACTCCTTTCTTGATGCGTTTCCCGCAGCTGCATTTCCACCGTCGTTTGATCGCCTCATCAAGGGTATAGTGGGTAAAACACGAGATGCAGGCAGACTCATTGTATTTTCCCTCCTGTGGTGGCAAACCAACATTCAAAACGGGTTTATTCCCCCCTGTTCGAAGGATCGCTTTTTTGATTTCTGTAAAGGTAGCATCACCGACCTCAAAACGGGTGAACTCCCTCGCCAGTCGTACCGGGTGAGGGCTGTGGCAATCTGAATTTGTAAGAAAAGTAAGTCGATGTAATTCCTGGATAGTGTCTGCGTAATCGGTGTCTGCGCTTAACCCCAGTTCGACAAACGAGATGTAGGAGGTAAGATCACCATAACAGCTCTCAAGAGACGGATGGTACGCGTACAAGGCAGTCCAAGGAGTGAACGCATGCGCAGGTCCGATGAGGGCATCAACATCCTTTGCAAAACCTGCGAGTTCCATGCCGTTCATATTCACGTTTGGTCGTCCGTCGGTCTCAAGATTCTTTGATTTTGTTTTAATCGCTTCTTTATACGTCTCGACAGCAGACAAACTAGGAAAGTACAGGAGATGGTGAACACGGGATGCATCTTCAACCTCGGTGCTGAGAATGAACCGGGTGTTGTTCATCTCAAATGTCCCATCATCAATGACAGCACAGGTCTTGATTTCCTTTAACCAATTGCTGTTCAGACAATCCCCGGTCGCCATAACAGTGATCCCTTTCCGGGGCGCCTCGAAAGAAAGAGCGGAAATCGTCATTCTATCGCTCGTAGCACCAGAATATCTTGAATGGATATGCAAGTCAGCGTTGATGAGCATCAAGATCCCTTGTTGTTGGATTATTCTGTTTTTTCTTTATTCTTTTTTTCAACATTGATTTGTGTAGGGGATTTCTCTTCGAAAAACTCCTCATGAGCGGTTATCTCCATAAAACCAGCTATGAAAAGCAAGATACCGGCGAAGAGCAGAAGATATGCACCAATCCCAAACCCCCATGTAAGCTGGATGGATCCGCCTTCAACATCGGTGGTCGGTATTGTATATTGTCCGCTAAAGGGGGATGCAGAAATCGCATGCATCGCACTAGACACACCTGGATATCCTTCGATGTTGGGTGGTGAGAGTACTGGAATAATTGATGCGATGAGGAGAATGAAAATTAATATGAGAATGAAGGGGATAAGAAGTCGTATGCCACGCAGAATATATTTTTTACCAAGTTTCTTACTCTGAGAGATCCCAATCGTTGAAAGCACCAGAAATACAAGGCTAATGCCGATGATAAGGTAGAATGGTAACGCTAATGTTCCAAGGGGGACCGGGCCAGTTCGATCAGGAAGCCGTATTTGAACCCCGTTGATGCCATCGACGGAGACTGCATTGAACGTGCCTGTTTGTTCTGATGGTGGGACTGACACATTCGCGGTGACAGTGTACCAGGGGAAGAACAACGCAAGAACCGCCATGATGATAACAACGATGCAGAGGATATTGCCAATGCTTTTTTGATTGGAACCATCGATGTACAACAGCGAAAAGATCCGAGGCCCTAGTCCATGTTTTTTATTCCGCCGATAGACGAAAAAGATTAACAGGAGCAGCGAAACAACAGTGAAAAGTATAAACAACATCACGAAGTTATAGACGAGCCATTCAAGGAGGAAGAGGATGTCGTTTGCTGGTTGAAGGTCGCTTGCCCAGCTGAGTGGCTGCCACATGATACCACCTTCTCTGAATTTTGGACCATTCGGTCCTGCTTCCCCCAGAATTGCTGTTTCTGCTGAGGCTGATTGGTCAGCCCCGGCCCATCCCCAACGGCCTCCAAAGGAAAGCCACTCCTGGGTGCTTAAATCGGTAATGTTGTAATCGGTCGGTCGTAAAATCTTACCATCAGCACCAACTGTGTCACTAGCTAAACCGAGTTTACCAGCGTACGGTTTGATGTAGTTTGCATGGCTGCCCTGCGCCACATAGACCTTGACATGATCTCCTTCTTTGTCGACCTGACGCCATTGTGCTTTTTGCCCTGCATAATGCTGACTAAACATGACCTCTGACGGTTGTCCACCAGTGAGAACCACCTGGATCATCTCCCAGTCGCCTTCGTGACGGTTCAGGTCTCCCCCATTAAACGCATAGAAAAACCAGTATTGAATGACGTTATTTGCAGTATCGACATTGGCATATACGGTGTAACCCAATGCCGCCATCTTACTTTGATAATCATTTTCAATGCTGTTATCTCCGACAGCGACCGTCCCTCGTTGGTTATCAAGATAATAATTATCAGTCGTATACGTGCTAAGTAATGCTGCGGTTGGTGCTGTTGATAGAGGGGATGGGTTCCCGTTTTCATATAAGAATGAGTTTTCAAGGGCATAGGAAACATTGACAGGATAACATTGTTCGCCTTTCACGAAATAAAGAATAGGGGCATATTGTTTTGCGAGATCCTGATCCGCTGCAGCTCCGATGCTGACGTAGTTGCTTCCAGCTATTAAAATTCCGATAAAAAATATGCTGATGATGATTTTTTTATTCATGGGCCTCCACCATTGATGTGGATAGTATTATCGTTATTTAATGCTTCTTAAAAAAGAGGTCGAAATCCCTTTTATTTATATACGTTTAAATACTCTTTTTTACTTTTCAATTGTTAAGTATTGCACTATACATGATAATGCTATGATGATTATATAGGAACGAAAAGATTTGAAATTATTAAGGTTCACTCAATAGTAACCTTTATTAGGCTTTACTCCATATGAGTCTCCTGTAAAGCTACCCTAGGGAAATGGGATAAAAACCTCTGACATAAAACAACCAGAACTAGTGTAGACTTTGTAACGAAGTGATCCCCATGAAAGACAATAAAACCGTACTTGAAAGCTCCTACGATTCTGATAAAATCCAGGTTCTTGAAGGACTCGAATCCGTCCGAAAAAACCCGGGAATGTACATCGGAAGTACCGACGCCCGAGGATTACACCATCTTGTCTACGAAGTCGTGGATAATTCCATAGACGAAGCACTCGCCGGTTACTGTACATCTGTTCAGGTTATCATTCAAAAAAACGGGGCGCTCTCCGTAGCTGATAACGGACGAGGAATCCCTGTCGACATTCATGAAAAATACAAAATACCAGGCGTCGAAGTTATTCTCACCATGTTGTATTCAGGCGGTAAATTCGACGGACAAGCCTACAAAGTCTCAGGTGGATTACACGGAGTCGGTGTTTCTTGTGTCAATGCTTTGTCAAAATGGCTTGAAGTTAAAGTCAGACGAAACGGAAAAGAGTATCAGCAGCGCTATGAACGAGGAAAGACAGTCACGGATCTCAAAGTCATAGGAAAAGCAAAAGACACGGGAACCACGGTGACCTTTTTCCCAGATACAGAGATTTTTGAAACCATTGAGTTTGATTATGACACGGTAGCGACTCGCCTGCGGGAAATGGCGTTTCTCAACGCTGGTCTGCAGATTGAGATCACCGATGAGCGAACCGATAAACATGAAGCATTCCGTTATGATGGCGGGGTCAGCGAATTTGTCCTGCACATCAACAAGAATAAAATACCGCTGCATCCGAAACCGATTTATCTACAAGGTGAAAAAGACGGCGTGCAAGTAGAAATCGCCATGCAATATACCGATGGATACACCGAAAATATCCATACCTTTGCCAATAACATCAACACTATTGAGGGAGGGACACATCTTGCTGGATTCAAAGGAGCGTTAACCCGTGTTCTGAATGATTACGGGAAAGCAAATAAACTCTTTGATGAAAGCTTTAGTCTCAGCGGCGAGGATTCACGAGAAGGCATCACCGCGATTATCTCAGTGAAAATAAGAAAGCCACAATTTGAAGGACAAACCAAATCAAAACTAGGTAACTCAGAGGTACGAGGCATAGTAGAAAGTGTCACTTGCGAAAAACTTGCTGAGTTCTTTGAGGAAAACCCACCAGTAGCACGTATGATTATTGGTAAAGCAGTGCTTTCCAGTAAGGCTCGTGAGGCAGCACGAAAAGCACGAGAGCTCACACGACGAAAAGGACTTCTTGAATCATCTGCTCTTCCAGGGAAACTTGCGGATTGCTCCAGCCGCGACCCAAGTCAATCGGAAATCTATCTTGTAGAGGGAGATTCAGCCGGCGGCTCGGCAAAGCAAGCCAGGGATAAAGAATTCCAGGCGATTCTTCCGCTGAGAGGAAAGATCTTGAATGTAGAAAAAGCACGGCTGGATAAAATCCTGAAAAGCGAAGAAATCCTGCATTTGATCACCGCGATTGGTACTGGGATTGCTGAGGAGTTCAACATCGAGAACGCTCGGTACCATCGGATTATTCTGATGACCGATGCTGATGTCGACGGGGAACATATCAGGACGTTGCTGTTGACGTTTTTCTTCCGGTATATGCGTCCGTTAATTGAGAAAGGATATTTGTATATTGCACAACCACCACTCTATAAAATGACGAAAGGAAAGACGGTGGAATACGCGTTTTCAGAACAAGAAAGAGTGCAGAAAGCAAAGCAGATGGGGGAAACCGGGCTGGGTATTCAACGCTATAAGGGCCTGGGGGAGATGAACCCGCAGCAGCTGTGGGAAACAACCATGGATCCTGACTGCCGTTTGATGCTGCAGGTGACGATTGAAAACGCTGTTGAGGCTGATGAATTATTTACGATTCTGATGGGTGAGGCCGTAGAACCACGAAAAGTGTTTATTGAGCAACATGCCAAAGATGTAGTGAATCTGGATATCTGAGGTGATAAAAGATGGCTGAGATTAACAAAAAAAACGATCAACCACGTGATATTAATGAAGAAATGAAACGTGCTTTTATTGATTATTCCATGAGTGTGATTATGAGCCGGGCGCTCCCTGACATCAGGGACGGGCTCAAACCAGTACATCGACGCATATTGTACGCGATGAATGAGAAGGGGATCACCTACGAAAAACCGTATAAAAAATCTGCGAATATTGTCGGAGAAGTCCTTGGGAAATATCATCCGCATGGTGACCAGTCCATCTATGATTCCATAGTGCGTATGACGCAGGATTTTTCGCTTCGATACCCATTGATCGCCGGTCAGGGCAATTTTGGTTCGGTCGATGGTGATTCTGCTGCAGCGATGAGATACACAGAAGCGAAGATGGCAAAAATCACGAAACTCATGCTTCAGGATATTGACAAGGAAACCGTGGAATGGCGAGATAATTATGATGGGTCCCTGAAGGAGCCTGATGTGCTCCCTGCAGTTCTGCCGAACCTCCTTATAAACGGGTCGTCCGGTATCGCGGTTGGTATGGCGACAAACATGGCACCTCATAACATCTGTGAGGTCATCGATGGCACCATCCGGATGATCGATGCCCCTGAGACATCGACTGCGGAGCTGATGGAAATCATCAAAGGACCTGATTTTCCCACCGGTGGTATCATCTGCGGGCGCGGCGGGATTCTCTCTGCGTATTCCACTGGACGTGGTTCGCTTGTTGTACGGGCGAAGACCTCCATTGAGGAAGGGGAGCTGAAAAACAAAATCATCGTCCATGAGCTGCCGTATCAGGTGAACAAATCTGTGTTACTCCAAACGATTGCTGAGCTTGTCAAAGAAAAGAAACTCGAAGGCATTGCTGATCTTCGTGATGAAAGCGACCGCAAAGGTATGCGTATCGTCATTGAGCTGAAACGAGATGCTATCGATGATGTTGTGCTGAACCAACTGTTTGAACATACTGAGCTGCAATCCTCATTCGGTGTGCTGAATCTTGCTATTGTCAAAGGAGAGCCAAAAGTCTTGGCCCTCAGAGAAATCCTTCAGTATTATATTGAGTATCGTGTGGAGATTATCACGAGACGTACGACGTATGATCTGAAGAAAGCAAGAGAAAAAATGCATATCCTTGAAGGACTCATGATTGCCCTGCGGAACATCGATGAAGTCATCAAGATCATCAGGCAAAGCAAAGAAGTCGAAGAGGCAAAAAACAGGCTGATGACGCGGTTTAAACTCTCTGAGATTCAAGCCAAGGCCATCCTTGATATGAGACTGCAGAAGCTCGTCGGCATGGAAATCGAAGCCGTCGAAAAGGATTACAATGAAACCAAACAGCTGATTGAAGAGCTTGAAGCAATCCTTGCAGATAAACAGAAGATCCTTGCGGAAATCAAACGAGAGCTCCTGGAGATAAAAGAAAAATTCGGTGACGCGCGACGCACCCAGATCGTTGAAGGCGACGCAGGCATCGATATCGAAGACCTCATCCCTGTACAAGAAGTCGTAGTCACCATTACCAAAGACGGTTATATTAAACGTATTCCGACGGAAACCTATCGGACACAGCACCGGGGTGGAAAAGGGTTAATCGGCGTACGACCAAAAGAAGAAGATTTCGTCGTTGACTCTTTTATCACCAGCACACATGATTACCTGATGTTTTTCACCAACCATGGACGAGTCTACTGGATGAAAGGCTATAAGATCCCTGAAGGAGACCGTCATGCAAAAGGAAAAGCCATCATCAACCTGCTCCCGCGACTCGAGGAAGACGAAAAGATTGAAACCGCGGTTCCTATCCATGAGTTTGACGATGCACATTATCTTATTTTTACGACAAAAAAAGGCACGATAAAAAAAACCGTCCTGTCCGCCTACGGGAACATCCGAGTGAACGGAATCATCGCCGTTAAACTAGAGGAAGGCGATGAACTCATGGGCGTGGAGCTGTCTGATGGAACCAAGACCGTGATGATAGCAACCGCTGGTGGCCAAGCATGTCGTTTCAATGAACGAGAGCTACGACCCATGGGACGGGCCACGCACGGCGTTATCGGTATTCGACTGAAAAACAAAAAAGATGCGGTGGTCGCCATGACCGTCGTCGACATCACCGGCTCATTATTTACCATCACGGAGAACGGTTTTGGGAAACGCTCACCTATCGATGAATATCGGATGACGCATCGGGGAAGCAAAGGAGTCCGTACTATTGTGACTAATGAGCGGAATGGAAACGTCGTGTTCGTCAGCCAGGTCAACGATGAAAAAGAATTAATCATTACGACAGAACACGGTATGACTGTACGAATACCGGTCCGAGACATCAGGGAACAAGGCAGGAACACCATGGGTGTACGGATCATGCGGCTCAATGAAGGCGACAAGGTTGTCTCCGTGACCATTACAAAGATACTTGAGGAAAACGGTGAGGGAGCATCACAGGTTGAAGCCATGGAACGGATGCAGATTGGCATGCTCGAGGAAAAAACAGAACCTGCAGAGGCACCAAAACCAAGTGTTGAACAGAAAGAACCAGCACAAGAAGTAAAAAAACAAGAACCAGTCATGGAACCGAAGCAGCCTGCAAAAAAAGAAGCGGTGCGCAAGAAACCGATGAAAATCACAAAACCAAAGAAGGAAAAACCTACGTCGGTAAAGAAAATCAAGGTAAAACCAGCAAAGAAAACAAAGACGGTAAAGCCAAAGAAGGCAAAATCAAAACCGGTGAAAAAACCAAAGAAAACCAAACCAGCCAAGAAGCTAAAAGCAAAGAAACCTCAGAAGAAAAAANNTTTCTATTTCTTTTTTCTTTTTCTTGGGACAATCTGGGTTCAGACAGAGCGCCCAGGCGCCTCGGCCCTTCATTTTCACTTGAACAATTGGAGTATTGCAAGCGTCACACAACTTTGTAGTCATCGTCAGGCCACCCTGTTGAGGAAGCGAATAGGTATTGGTACAGTCAGGGTACCCTGTACAACCGACAAAACGCTTGCCTTTCTTGGAGATTCTGACCATGAGCGATTTACCGCATTTCGGACAGGGTCCTATCGTGTTTTGCTCTTTGATCGCGTTGGTGATATTGTTTTTTATATTCTCTTTTTCAGGCTCAAGCTCAGCCATGACCTTGGTCAACATCTCCCGTGATTCCTTCACGGTTGCTTCTAAGGTTTTCTTTCCTTCAGCTATTTCATTCATGTCAGATTCAAGTACCGCGGTCATTTTTGGTTTGACGACGTCACAGTTGACTAACGCATCCACCACAGCTATGGCTGTTGAAGTGGGAACCGGTGTATTGCCGGTGACGTATCTCCGGCTGTACAGCTTACTGATGATCTCATGACGTGTTGATTTTGTTCCAAGTGAGAGCTGCTCCATCTTTGCTATCAACGCCCCTTGGGTGTACCGCTGTGGTGGTTTTGTGAAATCCTTCTTAATAATGATTTTTGCGATCTCGAGTTTTTCACCCTCGAACAGTTCCGGAAGTTGTTTCCGCTTCTCCTTAAAATACGGATAGAGGTGCCTCCAGTTTGCTTCAACAAGTCTGTAACCGCTCGTGATAAATTTCTCCCCAGAGATATCGAACCACACATCAGTTGTCTCAGAGATTGCATCTTTGGCAAGGGTGGCAAAAAATCTCCGGCAGATAAGCTCATAGATCTCTGCTTGATCAGCAGCGAGTTTTTTCGATGGTGCATCAACAGGATGAATCGGAGGATGATCCGTGGTTTGTTGTTTTCCACGGGTCGGGTAACTTCTTCCATTTGTTTGAATTTCCTTAACCTCTTTTGAGAAATGAGCCTCGGATAATTTTTGTAAAATACTGTTGATGTTCAACGATGGTGGATAGACGGTGTTATCTGTTCGAGGGTACGATGTCAACCCCATCATATAGAGTTCTTCAGCAATGCTCATTGCTTTCGCCGCGGAAAAACCCAGATAGGAGGCTGCTTGGATAAACGTCGTGGTATTGAAAGGGGCTGGAGGAATCTCGTTGGCGATTATTTTTTTTACTTCTTGGACGAGTGCTTCTTTGCTGTCCTTAATCTTATGATAAAGCTCCTGAGCAGGTTGTTCTTCCCTGAACACCCCATGTTCGTGCGTCGTATCAACGGGTTTATCTTTCTTCAACTGCGCAAGGAGTGCCCAATATGGTTTGGGGATGAACATTTTGATTTCTTTTTCCCGTTCAACCAACAACGCAAGCGTCGGCGACTGCACTCGCCCGATAGAAAGAAAATCTCTTCCAAGACGACGGGATGTCAGCGAGATAAATCGTGTTAAGACCGCGCCCCATACTAAATCGATAACCTGACGCGCTTCGCCAGCATATGAAAGATTATAATCAACCTCAGTAAGATTATCAAAGGCAGTATTAATCTCAAAGGGAGTAATTGCGCTGTATCTCGCCCGTTTTATTTGGTTCAGAGCAGGATTATAACTTCTCAGAAGGTTCACAACTTCAACACCAATAAGTTCCCCTTCTCTATCAAAATCAGTCGCAACAATCAAAGACGGAGTATCTTTCACCAGAGTTTTTAATGCCGAGGCGATGCCCGTTTCACTGACATTTTTACACGGCTCCACCTCGATAAGCTCATGCGGGGGGATTTTCGTCCATTGGTTAAAACCACTTGGATAATCAAGGTTGATAATATGACCTTTTAACCCAATCACATCCCATGGCTCATTGTTTTTTGTAAACGAATATACAGGGATTTTCCCAAGATGCGTACTTTTCACCTGACCACCGGAAAGAATGTACGCGATCCTTCTCGCAGCAATATTTTTCTCACAAATCACTAATTGCATGGTCGTTCCTAGTTTGAGAACTG
Organism: Methanobacteriota archaeon; assembly: GCA_017885605.1. GTDB lineage: Archaea > Thermoplasmatota > E2 > DHVEG-1 > DHVEG-1 > SM1-50. Next base: position 16,268 of record JAFNFT010000062.1, read on the forward strand.
AACATTAAGATGTGATATAATTAGTTTACGATAGGTGAAACGAGGAGGTTGAAACTATTTATATGGTGACCGTATTTCCTGATGTGAGACTATGAAAATACAGATCATCATGGGGTCGTCTTCTGATCTGCCTGTTGCAGAAAAAGCCAAAGCCGTCTTTGAGGATTTTAAGATTTCCTATGACATAAAGGTTGCTTCCGCGCATCGAACACCAGATCTGCTGAAAAAAATCGTTGAAAAAAGCGATGCAGACATTTTCATAGGGATTGCTGGTCTTTCCGCTGCGTTACCTGGGACCATTGCGGCTCATACGATCAAACCCGTGATAGGAGTCCCTGTGAGCGGAACGGTCAATCTCGATGCGATTCTCTCCATCATTCAAATGCCGCCAGGGATTCCCGTTGGAGCGGTCGGTCTCGATCGAGGGGAGAATGCGGCATTACTCGCAGTCGAAATCCTTGCCGTACACGACACGAAATTGGAAAAAAAATTACGCGAGTATCGGAAAAAGATCCAACAAAAAGCAGTGTCAAAATAGAGGTTTATCAGATGTTTCATGCAGAAAAATTTATAGAAAAAACAATTTCAAATCTTCAAAAAGAAATCAAGGGGAAAGCATTGATTGCGTTTTCTGGCGGGGTGGACAGCACTGTCTGTACTGCGTTAGTCAACAAGGCGATTGGGAAACAATTAATCGCTGTGCATGTCGACACCGGGTACATGCGCAAGAACGAATCCGAACAGGTCAAACAAATGATGGAAGACCTAGGAGTAAATTATCGGTACATCACAGCTAGTAGAGAGTACTTTCAGGCGTTAAAAGGTGTCGAAGACCCAGAGAAAAAACGGAAGATCATCGGGGAAAAATTTATCAGAATTTTCGAAAAGGTTGCACGAAAGGAAAAAATCGATTACCTCGTGCAGGGAACCATAGCACCTGACTGGATCGAATCAGGTGGAGGCCTGCGTGATACCATTAAATCGCATCATAATGTCGGTGGATTGCCAAAGGATATGAAATTAACACTCGTGGAACCGCTCCGTGACCTCTATAAGGACGAGGTACGCAAAGTCGCTCGTGCTCTAGGGCTACAGGTTTCGGAACGACAACCATTCCCAGGACCAGGGCTCGCCATTCGCATCATTGGTGAAGCAACCCCAGAACGCACAAGACTTGTACGAGAAGCATGTGATATTGTCGAAAAGGAAATCGAACGGGGAGCTGAACAAGGACTCCTGGAGCTACCCTGGCAGTATTTCGCGGTGCTGATCCCCATAAAAACAGTGGGAGTACACGGTGACAAACGAGCATATGGAAACACGATTGCGATCCGTGCCGTACAAAGTGTCGATGCCATGACCTGCCATTACAGTACGATTCCCCATGAAGTACTCGATACTATTTCAACAAAAATTACCAATACCCTTAAGGAGAAAGTGAACCGCATCGTCTATGATGTGACAAACAAACCTCCAGGGACCGTCGAGTGGGAATAAAAAGTATGGTACGCATCTACGTGATCGATAACGGAGGACAATGGACGCATCGTGAATGGCGGACACTGCGTGACCTCGAGGTTGAGACACGTATCGTACCAAACACAACACTCCTGAAGGAATTACAGAAAGAAAACATACACGGCCTTGTCCTTTCAGGAGGAGCGCCGCGAATAGGACTTGATGGCACTCTAGGGAATTGCGCGGAATACCTCGATAACGCTGACTTTCCCATACTTGGGATCTGCGCAGGACATCAATTCATGGCACGTCATTTTGGTGGCAAGGTAAAACCATCGAAACTACCTGAGTTTGGGCAAGTTGAACTCACCCTCTGCGTTGATGATGATCCTCTCTTTATCGGGGTGCCAAAAAAATCGATCGTATGGGAATCCCACAACGACGAGGTAACCATTCTCCCAAAGGGTTTTACGATACTTGGAGAAAGCGAAAACTGTAATATCCAGGCGATGCGACATAAGAAGAAAAAATTCTATGGTCTGCAGTTCCACCCGGAGGTAGAACATACGCAATTCGGAGAGCATATCTTTAAGAATTTTATCCAACTGTGTGAAGAATAAATGATTATTTTTTCTTACCACGAATGCTTCGATAGAGTGTTTCTCCCAACACGATAAGAAGTAAGAAAAAGAGAAGCACTCCTACGAAACTGCCCAGGATATAACCTGCGATATTACCGGGGTTGTTTTGGGAGAAAAGATTAGTATACACTCCAAAATAATTACTGCCAGACAGGATGATGAAAAAAACAATGGTGAGAACAACGGATACGATAAATTCAAAAAGATAGCTCTTTTTTTCTGAATGTACCGTTGTTTTTTTATCTAAGCCTTGGGCAGGTTTTTCTTCGCTTGGTTCCGTACGTTGCATCTCTGCTTGTTTTTTCTGATATGAAAGTGCCTCTAAGAATTTGTTATATTGAGATTCAGATTCAAAGATAAGAGATGCCCCTTGATAGCCGCAGTCCTTACACACCTCATTCCATGAGGATAACCCAGAGATGATCCCGTCCCCTAGGGTCCCGATTCCGATCTTTTTACTTCCACATACCGGACATGCAGTAATTTCCATTGTCCACACCTCTGATTATTTCCATCGTTTGAACAACGAGTGTTGGAGGCCGAGCTGGTCGAAGACCTTCCCAACGATGAAATCAACGAGATCCTCGATTCGTTCTGGTTTCTGATAAAAAGCAGGCATGGCCGGCAGGATAACTGCCCCGCTTTCTTTAGCTGCGAGCATGTTGGTAATGCCAGGGAGATCCAAGGGTGTTTCCCGAAGAACCAGTATTAACTTTCTTCCTTCCTTCAGACAGCAGCTTGCTGTCCGAGACGTCAGTGTATCTCCAAACCCATGAGCAATAGCAGAGAGTGTCTTCATGCTACAGGGGATAACAATCATTCCATCCAGAGGGAACGAGCCGCTTGCTGGTCCTGCACATAAATCATCGTTGTCATAGACAACATGTGCTTGTGTTTTGAGGATAGTAAATGTATACGTCGTTTCATATTGCAGGATCTTTTTTGCACCTTCAGAAACGACAAGATGGACCTCATGACCCAGCTTGTTCAATTCTTGTAATAGTCTGATCCCGTAGATACTACCGGAGGCGCCCCCGATACTCACAAAATATCTCATATCTTATAGACCTTCTATCGCTCGTATAATATGAGCTAGTGTTGTTTTCAAATGGGTATCTTTTTCAATAGCGGTACCAGTAATGATGATGTTTGCTCCTGCACGTGCTTTTTCTTTGGCGGTATCCGGGTCTCGGATGCCTCCACCGACCAGGAGGGGGATAGAAGTGTTTTTCTTCACCGCCTCAATCATCTCATTGGGAACCGGTTCAGGAGCTCCAGAGCCAGCCTCAATGTAGAAAAACTTCATACCAAAATATTCTGTTGCTAGGGCATATCCGACCGCGGTTTGAAGATCATTTCTTTTAATCAAATCGGCTTCCCCGATACGTCCCGCCGTCATCCCTGGTTCTATGATGACGTACCCCATAGAAATCGGCTCAAGTCCTGAGTATTTCACAAAGGGTGCTCCTTTGACATGTTCCCTGATCACGTAACCCAAATTATTTGAGTTCAGAAGACTCATGAAGAACACCGCGTCAGCGTATTTGCTGAGGAATTTCGCACCAGAGGGAAAAAGAACGACGGGGAGATCTGAATTTTTTTTGATAGCCTGGACCGTCTCATCGACCTGTTTCTGAGATAAAAGAGTCGAACCACCAACCATGATCGCGCTACTCCCCGCCTCAGTAACAGTCTGTGCGATCTGTCCTGCAACCTCTGGTTTTTGTTTGTCAGGGTCAAGGAGTGCGAAATGTAGTTTCTTTTTTTTTGCCAGTTCGATGATGTTCTCTGCGATGGTCATTGTAGGGGAAAAGAACACCGGATGTATTTATGTTTTATGCCTTCGGGAGAATGTCTTTGAGTAATGTTTCTGAACATCCGGCAAGAACACTGGTTCTGCCTATTAAATCAAACTCCATGTCGAGATCATCGCCGGTCATTGTTCTGACAAAACCTCCTGCCTCCCGAACAATCAGGGTTGCTGCAGCGATATCAACGATGCGAAGAATGTCCCTTCCGACGTAATAGTAATCAAGAGCGCTGATGGCAACCATGCACATCTCAAGAGACGCGGAGCCGAATGAGCGTACATTGCCTTTTTTTGATAACATTCCAGCCCGAGCGGTATAGTTCTTGCCAAGGGATATCGAGGAAAGCATCTCTGCAGAAGGCATCTCACAGACTCTAATTCGATTGTTGTTTAGGAACGCACCCTCCTGCTTCTCTGCTGTGAATATGTCACCGGTCGGGATGTTTTTGACGATACCATATTCAATATCACTTATCTTAGATGTCCCAATAGCTAATGAGACGGAATAGAAGGGGATCCCACGATATGCGTTTCGGGTACCATCTACGGGATCGAGCACGAAGACATACGTACCACCGAAATCGACAAATCCCTTCTCTTCGCTCAGAAGATTTACTTTTACATCTGATTTTTCTAAAACGGTGATTGCTACATCCTCTGCGACCTGATCAATGTACGATGTTGGTGAACCATCAGCGCCGATGCCAATGGTTTTACCTAGTTTGTAGAAATTATTTCGATACTCTTTTTTTACTTCTTTGCTTATTTTTTCGACAATCTGATTGGCAAGATGTTTAAGTTTTTCTTCCATATGTTATCCCTTGATGTTGATACCAAGATAGGTGAGGGCCCAACTGATGTAAATCGTCAGTAAAATCATGATTGCTGCAGCAAGAATAACCCCAAGAAAAATCGCAATCAGGGATCTGGAGAATTTCAAATTAAAGAGATAGGCGATTAACGCACCAGTCCAAGCACCGGTAAAGGGGATAGGTAATGCGACAAACGCACATAAACCAAGGTACTCGTATTTTCGGATTTTCTCGTTTGCTTTCTTACGCGTCCGGGCAAACAACCAGTCCATTATCTTTACCCAAAACGTGTACCTGCGGAGGAATTTTTCAACATACCCGAAGAAGAGGAGGATGAAAGGAATCGGTAAGATATTCCCAGCTATGGCAAGGGGAAACGCCTGCCACCATTCCCAGCCATATTGCAGCATCGAAAACGGGATGACGTATCGTGCCTCAAGCCATGGTACCATGGAAAAAAAGAAGATTTGGAACCATTGTGGTAGGAAATCAAGCATGTCTTACACTCCAACGCACTTTCCGAATCCTTGTTTTACGAGTAATTGATGGTCTTCTATTATTGATTCTCCCCGGATTAATACCATGGTTGGGAAAATCGCTGGGAATCCTTCAAATGGGGTCCATCCACATTTCGAATGGAGATGGTCAGCCGTGATTGTCTCTATTTTTTTCATATCAACAACAACGAAGTCAGCATCTCGACCGACCTCTATTTTTCCTTTTGGGAGATGCAGGAGCTGTGATGGTTTTTCACAGAGCAGAGCCAGGAGAGTCACAAGAGTGATTTGCCCTTTTTTCATTGAGGCTAGTAACAGCGGATAGAGGGTTTCAACCCCAGGAACACCTGAAGGAGCGCTATCGAAATCCACGGTTTTTTCTTTTTCCGTGTGAGGTGCGTGATCTGATTCGAAAAGATCAATGAGTTTATTATTGACGCCATACCAGAGAGTATCACGATCAAAACTCGATCGAATCGGAGGGTTCACCTTATAGAATGCTTGTTTTGTATTCAGACTATGAACATCGAAGAACAGATGATGGGGAGTAACCCCTACACTGATGTTCCTTGGTCTTTTCCGAAGCATCTCGAAGCCTTCACAGGAGGAGATGTGACAGATGTGTATAGGGGAAGAAAGACCATGAGCGTTCTGAAGGATAGCCCGCAGCGCAGTTTCTTCGCATTCCGCGGATCGACAGCGGAGATGATCAACGAGAGTTTGTTCTCGACCCTCATGCGCTTTAAGACAATGCTCATCTTCTGCGTGTAAGAGCGTGATTTTCTTTGTCCGATTTGTTTCTACTAATGCATCCCTAAGATTTTGTGGGCTCAATCTAAGGGAATGGGTACTGCTGCCTAAAAATATTTTAAAACCTGCACATAACGTGGAGAGTTCTGCGAGCCTTCCGATATTCTCATCAGTTACCGCGGCATATAACCCGAAATCGACATAGCTTTTTTGTGAAGCAAGATGTGCCTTCTCCATCAGTGTTTGTGTGCTGATGGTCTGAGGCTGAGTATTGGGCATATCAAAGACACAGGAGATGCCGCCAAAAGCAGCTGCTGCTGACCCAGTCGAAAAATCTTCTTTATGGGTAAAACCAGGGTCGCGGAAATGCACATGAAGATCAATACCGGCAGGGAGGATAAGGTTGGTACCAACGTTAAGATGCGAGTCTGCTTTAAGGGTTTTTTTAATCGCGACGATTTTTCCTTGTTCGATAGCGAGGCAGCCTTGCTCGAATGACCCGTTATGGTAGATTTTCCCTTCAATTGTGAGCTCCATCAAGGTACGTCTCCTTTATTGGGCCATGTGGTGTTGTCTCGGTGAAAATCTGTCCCTGAAACTTTGAAATCTTCGTGGTTTTATCAAACCATGCGTCAGGGGGCAATCCTGCTTTCATACAGGTATGCGAAAGGTACTCTTCTTTATCCCATGCTTGTTCGACAGGGACTTGAGGGAGCAATAAACCTTTGTAAAAACCGTGTTCCACAATTAACCCATCTTGTCCGATGTCGATATTTGCAGGGTAGTCTTTCGGTTGTTTTACCTTTATGAGTTGTGGTTTTGTAAGAATGGTGATTTCTACGAGTATCGCATCAAGTTCTGCTTCCTGTAAGGGTGGAAATCTGGGGTCTTGGGTGACGGATTGAGCAGCTTCGATAATTGCGGTCTGTAACGACATGGCAGGGAGGGGAATGCCAATGCAACCTCGTAACTCGTGGTCCGGGTAGGTATGGAGCGTGACAAAAACCCCTTGTTTCTCCTGAAACAACGACCCGAGAACTGGTATCGAGTGCTTCTTTTTCTGGACATAGTTTTGGATGATTTGTCGTGCGAACTGAACCGCTTTCTTCCCTTCCTCAAGATTCAACATCAGAGGTAGTATACAGAAAAGCATTAAATAAAATGTGGTGGAGAGGGCTTATCCTCTCCTATTTTATGATGGTTGCTCTCGTGTCAGAACCATGTTAAATACTCTTGGTGCTTCACCGCTACTTACTGCGATTCGCCCAGTGCTGATGTAGGTGATATTTTGTCCGCTTTCATTGACAAGTTCTTCGACGGTCACATTATAGGANNATATTGAGGTCTTTTGTGAAGAAAATGGTCATGTTTGCTTTTCCTGACCCATTGTAGGTTGTACTTCCACTGACCGTCACCGATACTTTCTTCAGAGAGATGTTATACGATGCAGTTCCTTGTCCGATGAACAGGAAGAGTTTTCCGGTAAAGGTATATACCGTGGTTGTTCCTTCTGTTTTTTTGACGGTGACATTATAGGTTCCGGGTATGAGATTTATGCCAAAGAAGCCCTGTCCAGTGGATGTCGCAGTACTTTGTTTTGTGGCAGTATTGTTAGTGACTGATTTGTCCGGGGCGAATGTCATCGGGATTCCAGCGATTGGTGTCGTCTCGTAAATGGTATATCCACTCACGGCAACAGGCGCATAGGTAAGGGAGATGTTCACCCAGGAGGTTTTGTTCGCGGTAAGGGTGATTGTCTGCTCTGTGAGGAAATCAAGATGCCCTGTGCTCGTATTGATTTTTGTCGCATTCAAGGTATACTCTCCAGGGATTAATGACGGGAATGCATAAGCGCCTGAGGCACCAGCGGTCATATTGGTGACTGATAGTTGAGCATCATTGAGTTTGGTGTAGGTCAGCTGGACGCGTACGTTGCTTTCTTCCTCACCAGCGGTGTATTTCTTATCACCATTGGTGTCCTGATAGACCACGCCTTTGACTCCGGAGAGTTTGGGTTTTGAAATATTATAGGTATTATTACCAGGTTCGACATTGATGCTTTGTTTGTTGAGGAGAGTATAGTTATCTTCCACTGCAGAGAGATTGTATTTACTTGAGTATAAATTCCGGAAGATATAGTGCCCTTGTGCGTCGGTTATCACCGATGGTACAGATCTGCCGAAATAATAATCGCTTAATTCGATGGTGATACCAGACAATGGTGTATCAATGGTGGGTTCGTAGGAATTATTATTGTTGTTATCCTGATACACAAAACCTTCGAGAGTTGAGAGATTCACATTAATGTTAAAAGACCGTGAATACTTCGAGCCGTTCAGACGCATGGCCTCTGCATCGGTTACCGGTGCATACAACCCATCACTGGTGCTGTTGAACTTGATGTTTTTCAGGAGAACATCATTGGCATAGGTGAAAAGTAACGTAATATTTCCACCAGGTGCGAGAAGGCTGAAACTACCATTTTCATCGGTTGCCATATAATCATGCGGGAACCCATATTCATCCAGAACTGCAACCGTTACAAAGGGAAGGGGGGTATTATTGCAGGAAATCGAGCCGTTGAAGAAAGCCCCTTCATAGTATTTCGCGATAACTACCGCGCTTCTCCCCTGCCCATAGTATGGGTATGGTGAAATATAGGCTGGTATGAAATGCTTCATCGCGTAGCAGGGGATCTGTTGACTGGGGATTTGATAATTCCCATTTGAATCTTGTTGAGTAGGGGTTCCTACATAGGTCCGGTAAAACATAGTATTGAAATAATCTTCTTTGTAGGTAGTTGATGTTCCTGTGATGGCGACACGGTTTCGCTGCTCCTGGGGCATATTGTTGAGTTCCTTTGCGGTCCATTGACCATCAGCACCTTGAGACCCATCGGTGTTGACCGTGTATCCTGTGTAGACAACCTGGATAAAGTCGTCCTCAGGATTATAGAATTGTTTCCCCGTGGTTCGAAGTGCAGTTAAGATATTGCTTTTATCACCAAGGAACGCGAAGATGTTGAAAATCTGCTCATCGTAGCCTTCTACTCCGTAATATCGAATGCTGTATCCGGTCGCTTGTTGAATGTCATGGTACAACCAGGTGATTTGTTCATCGGTTAACGTATCGTTTAAGAATTGCTCTATGTCATGATAATACGCGTTTTCAGGATATTGCGCACCAACTTGTAACATTTTACTGAGATTTTGGTCGTACTCCGCTCCGATTGGTTTGTTCTGCGACGGAGAAAGTGCAGGAGTGAGCATCCAGGAAGTTATCTTAGTCGTATTATTATTTCCTAGATGTCTCTGCAAAGCGGCAATGACCGAATCAGAGAAAGACACCCCGTTGTTATCTTTTTGATTTCCTTGCAATAAACGAACAATCCAGACTGCGACGCCTTCTTTCTCGCTTTTTGCTGTATGGAAATTAGCTGCTGGTGGAATCCCATCTTGGAAATTGTCTGCAACCGTTGGATGTCCCCCGACCGCGACTTCGTAAAACCCGTAGTCCCACCAGGAGATAAATGCAGGTCGTTTCGCTGGATTGGTGATGGTTGTATCTTGTTTGTTTAACCACGCGTAGGCGGCAACCCAGTATTGCTCTTTGTAGGTACTTGAACCAAACGCAGAGGAATGATTCTGGCCGAAGAAATCATATTTCAGATTACTTGTGCCGTTTTTTGATGCTGCTGATGGTACTGCTGCATCGAGTGCAAGGTACCCGTTCGGGATCAAGATAAGAAAAGCAATAAAGAGAACCCCGAAGATGTGATAGATGCTCACACCTTTTCGTATACCTCGGAAACCTCCACCGGCGTTCCGTATGTTTCGAGCCATTTGCTTGTAGTCAATCTTGCTTATGAGGAACCAAATAATCCATCCTGAAAGCAGAGCGATCAGTGGCACCATGTCATTGAGGAAACGCCCAGCGGTTGAAGTCAACCAGAGGTCAATGACGAACAAGGTAAGTATCATGAGGTAATCCCGTCGTCCTTTCTGCTTCACATATTGATAGATAAGGAACACAAAACCAGCCCAAGCAAGCCAGTATAAAGCAGGACCATAGGACATGACCGTTCTACTCAGATTATATGTTCCTGCTTCTGCGATCGTCTGTGATACTTTTTGTCCATAAATACCTATACCGTAGAGGATACGTGAAATTTCATTTAAGGGCGCGAAGAAGGAGAACATTTGCGGGTTAATATAGACTATATACAAGACTCCGGCGGCAGCTATACCAATACCACCTATAATTGGGTACGAGACAACCCAAGGTATCTGTTTTCGTTTGAAAAGGATGCAGAGACCGCCAAAGACCGCGACACCAAGCGCTAAATAAAAGGGGAGATCTAAGAGAATACCTCGTGCAAATGTGAACGGCCATGAGATAAAAAACCCGGTGAACATCGCAATAACAGCGCTCAAAACGAATCCTTCTTCTACTTTATTGGTAAACAAATCGAATAATAGCTGAACGACAACATATACGGTGATGACAGTATACAGGAACTGAGCTTCTACCCAAACCATGGAAAGAGCTGCAAGCGGTAATCCTGTAAGGAGCGCATATAGAACACGTCGTAGAGTGTCTTTTTCTTTAATGCTTTTAATGAGAAATAAAAACGTTAGGAAGTATAAGAGTAGGTTGAAGGAGTCATGGTCAAAGAGAGCATAGGCAGATCCGTGTCCTGAGCTGATATGGATAGGTATGAGAGCGATTAAGAGTGCAGCGACGAGTCCTGCCTTTTTGCCAAACAAGATTTTTCCGATGAAATAGACAGGAAAAACAAGTAAGGCTCCGAAAAGCGCTGGAACAAATTGCATTGCATATCCTAGGGCGTCTACTTCGCTCATAAAGGGGGTGAGCAATTTGCTAAAACCAATTGCAGACATAACGAGTAACGGACCCCGCCCTCCTGATTGTCCAAAGGGATATGATAGTAAGGGATCCGGGTTACTTGAAGAAAAATACGGAAAGCGACCGGTCTGCACCGTAGTATCAACAAGCCGCATGTTATAGTATGGGTCAGGACCGGATAAATAGAAGGTATCTGTGAGTGTGGTTCCATCTGAGTTTATGTTCACGTTTGATACGATATTAAAATAGGAGTTCATGAAGAGAACCAAGAAGAATATCGCTATCAGCGTAACCCCAATCCACCAGTTTTTCTTCACCCGAAATCGTCTTCGTTCTAGGGTGGTTGTGACTGATGTTGATTGCGACTTTGGGACTGATTCTGATTGCTTTGGCATTTTAAATTGTGCTCGTTTGCGCATAGGTTTCACCCTCGGTTGGTTACAACCGTAAATTGATGGTCTTATAAATAACTTGTCTCCAAAAGAACCTCCTTAATTTTTTATGTGCAGGACTGTTTTTAGGAGGGTTTCTGCGATACATTCAGCGGCGCTGACTTTGCTATACTCCGTTTCTATCGTATCCGTTGCAATGATCTCATCACAATCCGCAGATAGGAGTTTTTCCTTTGCGCCACCGACGAATAACCCATGAGTGCATGCGACTGAGACCGATGCCGCACCTTGTTTTTTCAGCTCCTTTATGGAATGTGCCATGGTGCTGCCGGTGGAGATGATATCATCGATGATGGCGACGTGCCTGCCACGAGCGTCAAGTTTTTTTGGCGTTACTTTTACGGTCGAACCATCGATGCGTGTCTTTTCCAGGTAATCGTACTCGCAGTTGATGAGGGCTGCTGTTTCCCGGGCTCGTTCCTTTGCGCCTTTATCAGGGGCAAGGATGAAGTCAATGTGTTTTTCTTTTAGGTACTGGGCTATGGCAGAGACGGCCGAACAGCTGTACGCAGGAACGGTGAAGAATTTCAGAATATGTTCCTTGTGCGGATCAACGGTGATGACGCAGTCAGCGTGTAGGCTGATGTGCTGGGCGATGGCTCTGGCGCTGATTGCTTCGCCGTCCTCGAATTTTTTATCCTGCCTGCTGTAACCAAAATACGGGAGGACGACCGTGACTTTCTTCGCGCCTGCATCATGCACCGCATCTTGTATAAGTAAGAGTTCGACAATTTTTTGGTCAGGATAGGCGGTTTGAACGATTAATACGTCCTGACCTGCTATGTTATCATGGAGGCGGATATAAAATTCATCGTCAGGAAACCTCTTGTAGGTGGTATGCAAGAGTGGTTGTTGAAGTCTGTTCGCTAGATTTGTTGCAACTTTTTTTGATGAGGTTCCCCCAAGTATAAACATAAGACGGCGTCGTAAATGGTCCATGTCTTTTTAGTGATTTCGTAAGAAAGTTTTTATAAGAGTTTTTGCTTAATTCTTTAGGAAGTGAGGATGAGATGCGACAACGTGTAATGTGCCAGATGGTGGTAGTTATTCTTTTATTAGGATTTTCTCTCAGTGTTGCAGTGATACAGGCAGAACCAACATCAGAGAGCAATGTTGAAGCGACGCTTACCTGTAGTTTTGTTTCAGGGGCTCAGCTGACTGTGAAAGCGCAGATGATTGTCAATAGTATCAATGTATTTGACACGGTATATACCGGACAAGCGATCGATGATATGGCGGCAACCAATCCGTACGTCATGGGCGCTATTATGTTGCGCCTTCATGAAGCAGTAAAAAAACAGGTTGAAACAGCGTTTATCAATGCGAATGTTGACACGATATCCCCGATACCAACATATGAAAAACCAGTTTTTATCGATGTATTTCGAGTAAATCTTACCCCCGCTTTTTTTAGGTATAACGGTTCTTTGAATCTGACTGATTTTATCAATGGTGTCATGGATATGGGTGCAACGGTTGCCTATTCTTTTGATCTGTCCGCAGAACAAGGGTGGAATACGACGTTTGTGTATGAGCTTCCCAGTACGATGACGTTGGTGTACGCAAACACGGCAGATACAAACCCTGATACAAACACCGTACGATGGGTGGTACGGAATTGGGATGGGGCTAATGAAGGAATTGAGGCGACGTTATCAATGCAGTCGAAAAACCCGACAACCACTGCTTCAGAGACCGATGATATTTCTCTTCAGTATATCTTAGATACGAGAACAGTGACTGATATTACTTTTATTGATTCCATGATTGTGAGAAAAGTCAATATCCATCGTTATAATATGCTTCCTGCATTTGTGACCGGGTTGGATAGTATCCCGGCCGATGGATTGCGGTTATTCATTGATAATGGCTTGTTCACTTGGGCAGATCTCTTTGAAAAAACAATTCAGCCTATTGAACAGCAGACTACCCATATTATAGAGAATTCTTCGTTTCAACAAAATCTTAGTCTTTCATTTAGTTGGGATGCGGAGACGACCATTAATTGTTCCACTCCCTACAACGTCACCCATATGGACGATAGTCCAGCGATACGGGCGAATTTTCAAGATTCTGGTATAGAGTTGCTGATTTGCCAGATGCCTGCTCGGGCGTTTCTTGGGTTGATAAACGCAGGGGCAAACGTTTCAATCACCTCGACGGATGTGAACTTTGGCGTGGGACTTGATGGAATCATGTATCCCTATACGATTATGTTACGTCTTCCAACGAACATCACTCTCGATGGAAAGACAGAGTACCTCTGGAATAAAACGACCCTGCTTTCCGGGGCTTTCAACTCAGAACTGCAGCCGAATCCGCCGTATACCGCGGACCATATAGAGACGTATATTGACATCGAGTTGATGAAGATGGATTTGAACATCCCGAGTGTTTTCACAGGAAAAACTGAATTAACAGCGTCTGTGAAGATGAAAGAGGAGGACAGTCTTTACGTGATTCGACGTGCTGAGGACCTCTCGTTTTCCCAAAAAGTCACACTACCCTATTTGAATGCGGATGCGTTTCGGCTTTGCAAAGATGAAAACGTTTTTAGCGAAGGTCATATAAATGCATTTCTCTCACAGAAAACAGCCTTGTTTCAACAGCGGTTGTCTGACGTCTTCCGTGGATTAGAGGTGAAAGGTGCCATCGACAGGACCTCTTTTGCTAACTCCCTTACGTGGGATGGAGATATCTCAACGATGGATGATGTTGTACCTGTTGTGGTTTCAAATTATGCAAATGAGATATACAGGATAGGGTTCAATTTGTCGTTATGGCCTGCTGAGCTGTCAGTTGTCCCACAACAGTTTACGCTGCAAGGGATTGAAAACCAGACTGTGACATATCGGATTATCTTCCCACGAGGAATTGAAATCAATGCGAGCGAGAACACAGGGCGGTCTTTGATCATTGGGACGACCAATGATGGACGGGATTATATTGAGCTTACTTTTGATGAGGGGGCAGCAGCGCAAGCATCTGTTCTCACCTGTGTATTACATGCATCACCGGTTTATGTCCTTGGATTGTTTCTGCCTTGTATCCTCGTCTTCCTGTTGTTGGTTGTTCTGATCATCATTATTTATTTGATACGGAAGAAGAGAGGAGGATTACGGAGAGGGAAACGGAAACTGTTCGAACCAGAGGATAATGAACCGTCTGATTACAGCGGCCAGGAGTATTATGTGCCTCCACCGCCATCAACAAAGAAGAAGAAATAACCTTACTTGTGAATGTGCTTGAGCATTGCTGGAGCAAGGGAGAGTAGGGATGGTGCTGTTTTGAGAAGAGGAAATGCTAGGTGCGAGGGGTAATCGATATCGCCGTAGGTGTTGATGATGCCAAGGGTTTTTGGTGTATTGAGTTTTTCGAGGTATTTGTTGAATTGACTGTCGGTGAGATGGGCGAAGATGCTTCTGAATCTCATCCCAAGGGATAGTTCTCGACCGATTTCTTTTGACCATGTCGCATGGTAGCGTTGTAAGAATTCTTCATCGAAGCGTTGTTTTTGAAACGCTTCTTCAGCGATGCTGCTGCAGTGTGCCGCGCAGAGCAATCCCGGGTAGATGCCACCTCCGGAGGTTGGTTTGACTTGTGCAGCTGCGTCTCCGACAAGCATGAGATGATCAGCAGTAGTTTTTTTCAGGGGTCCTAAGGGGATTGTCCCGCCGAATCGTTTCATGATGGTTGCCCCTTGTAAGAGTGTTTGTTGTATCAGGGTGGTAAAATAGTATTGAAGAGGGTGGGTGTGTTGTTTTCCGATGCACAGTCCGACACGTGCGGTGGTGCCGTGTTCGTTGGTTGGGATGACCCAGGCGAAAAAACCTGGGGCGATATTGCTTCCTACGAAGATGTGGACGTACTTCGGGTCCAGGGTTGTATCTGTTAGTTCTGCGCTGATACCATGTACCATTTCGCTTGGTTGAGGGAATCCAAAGCGGCCTCGTATGCGTGAGTGGGCTCCATCGGTACCGATGAGGAGTTGGCAATGAACAGGGATCAAGTGTGTGTCGTGTTGTATGGTGAGGGTGAGAGCAGGATGTTGTTTTTTTGCGGTGATGACCTTATGATTGAGGAGAATCGTTGCTCCTGCTTTCTGCGCTTTTTGTGCGATGTGTTCATCGAATTTTTGGCGGTTGATGACAAGGGCATGGACGTTATCACCACCGATGGTTAGGAGGGATCCTGCAGGGCTGTGAATGACTGCTCCGTAAATCGTGTTTTGGACTATCCCGTCTTGAGAACATTTTGTGATATCTAGGACTCGTTGGGTGACGAGTCCTGCGCAGTGGACTGGTTCTCCGATTGTTTTATGCTCCTCGAAAACCGCGACGTACCTTTTTTTTAACGCAAGCTGTTCAGCAATATAGCATCCGATAGGTCCTCCGCCAACAACCGCGATATCGTATTCATCCATTGATGTTCAGAATATCAACAAAGATTTATAATAAAAACGGTATTACAGGGACCCATGGTTTTGATAATTAATATTGTGTTGATGACTTCAGCATATATTGGTAACATATTCTTTTTTAATAAGAAAAAAGAAGATACTGAAACACAGAAATCTATCGAGAATGTTGATCCTTCGATGATCTGTAAGTTCGTGGTCGATGGATCTGGGAAAAAAATAGGGGAGAGCGTGTCGTTTGATCATGATGTGTTGATTATCAAAGCAGGAACGTTGTTTTTAGGTGTCCCTTTGAAGCATGTGGAGTCTGGGGAGAAAACATTGATGGTGAAGGGGATCTTTGATTTTACAAAAGCTTATGAACTGGGTGAGAAATGGCGGAAAGAATCGTATCGTGAGATGAAAAATCATGCGCCCCCAGAAGAAAAATCAAAGCGTTTTTGAATATAAAATGGTGATTGTGACTCGTTCTGATCTTTCTCTTTCTGCTGGGAAGCTTGCTGCGCAGGTCTCTCATGCTGCGGTGGACTGTGCGCTTCTGACGAAAAAGAACAAGTCGGAGTGGTTTTCGAAATGGCGGCGGGAGGGGGCGAAAAAAGTCGTGGTGAAGGTTGATAACCTTGATGATTTTCTTCCGTTAAAAGAGAAAGCGGAGAAGTTGGGTATTTGTACATCCATCATTTCCGATGCAGGGCATACGGAGATTCCAGAGGGGACGCAAACGGTCCTGGGGATTGGTCCTGCACCGAGCAATCTCATTGACCAGGTGACTGGTGAGTTATCGTTATTATAAAATATTATATAGCTACATAATAACTTGTTTTTCACTGTTAAAACTCTTTTAATGTCCTCTGCCGATTATCTGGCAAGACAACTTTACGTTCGACCTCTCGCCATTCCAAACCGTGCTCCTCAAGGAGTTTTTTCACCATGCCNNGTCACGTACATGCGAAGCTGATGAACAGAGCTAATCGTCGCAAGGCTTCGTTTCACTTCGATGACAACAGGCACATGGTTTTTATCAAATCCGTATAAATCAATGGATCCGGTTTTCACTGGTTTTTCACGTTTTACTATTCGGAGGCCGTCTTCGATGATGGAGGGATCACTTACGATTTGGTTTACAACATCGACTTCCATTCCAGCGATAACGAGGTTTGCACGGTCCACAAGCGATGTTGCGGTTACCAGTTTAAGCTGCCGGAAGGTCACTTTCATTTTTTCAGCAGGTTTGAGATGCCGGCAGTTGAGAATGAGTTGATCATCCTTTGTTTTGAACTCGGTGATGCTGCCGGTCGGCTGCCAGTTCACCGGTTCGCGCATCACGGGCTGATGGACCAGCACTGTTCCATCCTGTTTAATCATGATGAGACGCTCGCCCCAGTCCAGTAACGATTTTGCGCGCCCATGATAATCCACCATGCATTCCCCCATCACCAGCAGCATGGTTTTCTCTGGTTTGGAGGAATGATGCTCTTTGATAAAATGCATTGCATCGGATGCGGATGGATGAAGAACGGTATGCATAGCCTAACTCCTTACGGTATGAGACCTTCAAGTACCACGTTAGACAGTGAGACGAGCTTGGCCTTTCATCTTGTAGTTCCCTAGCTCCTTGAACATGTCGTCTTCCTGAAGGACGGTGAGTAGATCTTTTGAGGATGATGAGGAGGACATCTGGATCTCTGTTGTTCGGCCGTGACGGCCTTTAGAAATTACTCGAGCTGTGATGACGCCAAGCATATCCAGCTCGGAGATGAGATCAGCGGTTCTCCGTTGCGTCAAGCAATTGTATCTGGTTTTTTTGCATAATTCCCTGTACACGTCGTAGACCTCACCGGTCGTCAGCGCCTGTGTATTCCCAGCTTTTTTGTTTTGTTTATCGAGGATAAAAATCGAATACAGCACTAACTTGGATTGATTCGGAAGAGTACGGACGACTTCGGTGATACGGTCCAGTTCGATTTTGTTTTGTGCAAGACGCACGTGAGACCGAGTTATTTTCGGGACCTTGCCTCGTTCTGCGAGCTCTGCTGACACCCGGAGGAGGTCTAAGGCTCGACGGGCATCTCCATGCTCCTGGGCAGACAATGCAGCACACAAGGGGACGACATCTTCCTCGATGACTCCTGGTTTAAGGCCGGTGTTAATCCTCGCCCGTAAAATATCCTGGAGTTGCTCTGCGTCATACGGATAGAATATCATGCTTTCCTCGCCGAGGCTTGATTTGACGCGAGGGTCGAGAAAATCGGTGAATTTCAAATCATTTGAGATACCGATGACAGACACACGGGCGTTGTCCAGTTCAGTGTTGATACGAGTGAGGTTGTACAAGGCTTCGTCTCCCTTGAGTTTATCGATTTCATCAAGTACGATGACGGTGACGCTTTTTTCTTTGTCCATCATCACTTTCACCTTTGAGTATACCTCGTCCGTAGGCCACCCGGTGAAGGGGACATGGTCGTTCCATTCGTTGATGAACCGGTTGGCGATGTTCTGTAGCAGTCGGTATTGAGTGTCAACGATCTCGCAGTTCATGTAGATGAAATTGACTTTCTTGCCGGTCTGCTCGCCTTTTTTCAGCAGTTCTTTTCCAACGAATTTGACGACCGCGGTTTTTCCGGTTCCTGTTTTTCCATAAATAAACACATTGGATGGAGATTCTCCTTTCAGGGCTGGGACCAGAATATTTGCAAGATCATTGATTTCCTTTTCCCGGTGTGGAAGGATCTCGGGTGTATAGGATGACCGCATGACTTCTCTGTCGGTGAACAGCCCTTCGCGGCTAAGTAGATGGCTGAAGATGTCTCTGTTGAATGTTTCTTTGGGAATAAAACACGCCTCCTCGCAGGGTTGTAAGGGTTTGCGGTATAATAAATTTTGTGTAAATTTTTGTCAGGTTTTTCTCCTGTTGTATCGGAGAACGGGGGAGGGGATGATTTCGCATGGAAACAGATAGCACGCATTGTTTTAATTTTAATATTTTTTTAATATTATATTTTTAAAAATAGCAATATTAAAATAGTTCGAAATGCATATACGTCCAAGACTACTGACGTCATCATTCTTCTCAACAAACGACTACATCCCTTAAGACTTTTCCATACGAAACAAAGGGGTCTCCCCCAAAACAAAGATAAAAACAATTTTCTCCTGGAAAACAGTACAAGCATCAGGAAGAAAAAAAAGAAAAAAATAAGAGGTTTACCTCTTAGTTACCACCAACAATAATCACATCTTTTACTGATCGGATGGCTTCAAACGGGAACACCAAATGGCCGACTTCATCAAGATGATACAGCCGTGGATCAATATCCTCAGAAGGTTCCACAAGAATACTGAGCAACTGACCAGTTCTCTCGTCCACCAGTGAATTTCTCAGAATGCCGAGGTACAAGCCCTCTTCACTCATAACTGTTTTTCCTCTCAAATCACTCTCCAGTACTTTCATCATATCCCTCTTGTTTTTTATACTAACTTACATATATTGAATGTCGCGTTCTTTTTTATCCTTTTTGGCGATACTACTACCCATATCGTCCTTTACTTTTTTATAATATTTTATTACATCATCAGTCAGACTTCCTCGAGCCTCAGCTATCGCACGCTCAAAATGTGTCTTGCGGACTTCCTTCACGTTGATATCGTCACGTAACGCGATCATGGCTGCCTCACGGCAGAGCGCATCAATATCTGCACCAGAAAAACCCTCGGTTTGTTTTGCTAACCAATACAACAATTTTTCCCCCGAAGATAATTCCTCAACAAGTACCTTAGATTTTTGAATTTTTTTACGTGTGCTATTATTAATTGTATCAACTTCGTTTTGAGATAATACCTCGTCGCCTGATCCTTTCTTCAGAATTACTGTTTTTTTCTTTTCGAAGTCTAACTGTTCGTTTTCAAGTTCTCTTTCAATTTTCTTACTTTCTTCTTCACTGATATACAATGGCATATCTTTTGTATGAATCTTGAAAATTTCAAATCGTGAAACTGCATCGGGCGCAGGAGTCAGAATTAACCGGTCAAACCTTCCCGGTCTCAACAAACCAGGATCGATAATATCAGGTCGATTCGTCGCCCCGATCACCACCACACCTTCCATGCTTTCCAGCCCATCGATGCTGGTCAGCAACTGATTCACCACACTCTCGGTCACATGCGACCCTTCAAACGTCCCTCGACGTGGTGCAATCGAATCAATCTCATCAAGGAACACAATCGTGGGTGCGACCTGACGAGCCTTCTTGAAAAGTTCACGGACCGCTTTTTCACTTTCACCGACCCATTTACTGAGCACCTCTGGTCCTTTAATGGAAATGAAATTTGCCTTTGATTCATGAGCGACTGCCTTTGCTAACAGCGTCTTTCCCGTCCCAGGAGGCCCATAGAGCAAAATCCCGCGAGGAGGATGAATCCCCATCCGTTTGAACACCTCCGGCTGGGTGAGCGGCCACTCCACGGCTTCCTTCAGACTTTGCTTTACATCCTCTAAACCACCGACATCCTCCCAAGAAACCTTTGGGATCTCCACGAAGAACTCACGTAACGCAGAAGGTTCAATACCCCGGTGCGCATTCTTAAAATCATCCAACGTCACCTCCATCTTCTCCAGTAGTTCGATCGGAATCGGTTTTTCCAAATCGATTTCAGGGAGGTACCGTCGTAACGCGTTCATCGCAGCTTCTCGTGCTAACGCAGCAAGGTCTGCTCCCACAAAACCATAGGTGATATCCGCAATCTCATCGAGAAGAGATTCCTTTGCAATCCGTTTGATGAACTCATCAGGGTTCTCCCGAATCGTCAAAAGCCGTTCGCTGATCTGCTGCTCCGCGCTGACATTCGCCTCGGAATCATCCAAATCGTACGGCAATAAATTCGTAATTTCATCTGCGAGCAAACGAATGACTTTCTCATAGAATACAGCAGGGAGTTGGTCTTTGAATGAAGTAAACACTACATCAAGATATTTACCGACCACTTCCGCACGTTTATTTTTGTCCTTCGATCGTAACATGCTCCGCAGCAGGTCAGAGATATGGATCTTCTTAATCCCCTGTTTAACAGCATTTAAGATTTTATCTTCACTGACCGGCTCTCCGGTATACATCTCACCAAGACCAGGGTTAATCGGCATGCTCCTGGTATGAATCAACAGAATCTCTTTCCTTCCGTTTCTATCCGGGACATCGATACGAATCTCGCGATCAAACCGACCTGGTCTTCGCAACGCAGGATCAATCACATCAGGGATATTGGTTGCGCCAATCACAATGACTTTTCCCCGTCCCTTCAGACCATCCATCAACGTCAGGAGCTGAGAGACAACACGACGTTCCACCTCGCCATGTACTTCGCTGCGTTTTGGAGCGATCGCATCAATCTCATCGAGGAACACTATTGAGGGTGCGTTCTTCTGGGCTTCTTCAAAGACTTTCCTGAGATTCTCTTCGCTTTGACCATAGAATTTAGACATAATTTCCGGGCCATTAATCGTATAGAAATTCGCCCCTGACTCATTTGCGACCGCTTTCGCAATCAATGTTTTCCCTGTCCCTGGCGGACCATGGAGAAGAACCCCCTTCGGAGGGTCGATCCCTAACCGGTCAAACAACTCCGGATGTTTCAACGGTAGCTCAATCATCTCTCGTACTTTTTGAATCTCAAGATGGAGGCCACCGATGTCTTCGTAACTGACACGCGGTCCTTCCTCCTCAATGATTTTCGCTGCTTCTTCTTTCACATGCAAAATCGTACGCTCAGTAATCATCACGATCCCATGAGGGTTCGTATCAACAATAACAAACGGCAGTGCGTTCCCAAAAAAAGCTATCCCGGGAATAATAATTTCATCACCTTTTGTTATCGGTCGACGGAGCATATTTTTCTTAATAATAACGTCAATTCCCATACCAAACTCAATACGCTGACCTTCCGGCATCAAAGGAGCAAGTGCGACATCCCGTGCTTCTTTTACTTCAGCGCGTCTGATTTTCACCCGGTCTCCCAGTCCGGTCCCCGCGTTTTTCCTGGTCAGGTTGTCGATTCGTACAAGACGTTTTCCCTCATCAGAAGGATGCGCCCGCCACACCGACGTTGCTGTTACCTTCGTCCCTTCAAGTTCAATGACATCCCCTATGGAAAGATCAAGATCCAGCCGTGTTTGATGATCGATACGTGCTCTCCCATACCCAACATCTTGTTGGAATGCCTCTGATACTTTCAGAACAACTTCTCGTACCATAACTCCCACCAGTCGTAGTTATTGTGGCCAGAAGATTAACACGCGTTATAAAGGTTTCTCCCCCGCCACCAAGGGAGAAAGGCACAATGGAAAATTTAATAAAAGATTCTATATTTTCTCTTTTATAATTTAAGTCTGGGGGAAGAACATGAAATTCAAATATCTTGTTATTCTAATTGCCGTCGGATCGCTGTTCGCTCTGTATTTTTTATCACTTATCTCTCAACCCACTCTTGTTCCCTTATCATCACTACCGACTTATAATGGAGAACAAGTGATCGTTCGAGGCGTTGTCACCGACTATCAAACAACCACGTACGGGAGTCAACTCATCACTATCCGAGATGCGCAGGACAGCACGAATTCGGTAATCCTGTATATCGAAGGAGAAATCCCTGTTGAATACGGGGATACGATTCAGGCGACTGGCGATGTACAACAATACAAAAACCAATGGGAAGTCGTCGTCAACAACCCACAATTCATCGTCATTCTTCAGAAATGGCACCACGTGTCTTTTCCACTCTGGCAACTTGCACTTCACCCAGAAAACTATCTTGATATCACGGTGAACGTCACTGGAATTGTCACACAAACATACGATTCCTCATTTACTCTCACGAGCACAGATGGGAAATATTCCATTGAGACCGTCTATCAGTCATCCTGCCCTCATGAATTCTCAAAAGGTGATACCGTGGCAGTCGGAGCACGTTTTCTTTACGATGCAACAACATGCCGGTTTCTTCTCAAAGCAACAGAAGCGACACATGGCATCTGGAAGAGCGGGGGATGACGAATGCTTGATTTTCTCTTAATCGTCGTTTTTTGTGTCCTTGGCGTACTGCTTGGGGTCGTCACTGGCTTGTTACCAGGTTTGCATGTGAACAATGTTGCCTTGATACTGCTTTCTACGTCCAGCACAATCGTTGCTGTTTGCAGTCCGCTGTTTGTCTATGGCATCTCGGAACAATTCATCCTGATTTTAATCGCGGGATTTATGATTTCTGTTTCCATTTCACATTCGTTCCATGACACGATCCCTGCCACCTTTATCCAGTAGTTCCGAAAGTAGAAACTGAAATTGCGAGGAAGCATGAAAAATGGCCATTCTGTGATGGGTTCCCCGACTTGTTTTATTGAAAACTGACAAAAATCAGACAATACAACTATTACAAACTTACAAAAAACGAGAGAGAAATCTATTCAACACTAATACAAAAGCAAGTTACTATCCTAAAAATCAATACGTCATCCCCCTGGATCAATCGTATACAACACAGTCCCAAAATATTTTGATGTAAGAAGGTGATATTCTTTTACAATTCCAAACAACGCAAGCCAAACCAGAATATCAGCAAGGATCCACAAATTATACAATAGGACCGAGAACAAGAAATAAAACAATCTTATCTTGAAGTTCTTAGATGTAGTTTTTGGCAGATAGGATTGTTTCTTGACCCTATAGCTTGATTCTATCCCCCAACGCTTGCCATACATGTCGAAGAGTCTCTCAAGCACTACTATATCATTTGGATCGTAATTCTCGTTTGTTGCAAACACTCTTTTCTCTTTCTTACCATTTTTTAGTTCTTCTTCGAGTATCACCAGATTCAATTTGACATCTTTCAATATAAAATCTGTGACAACAGCAGGTGGAGATGCGATATCCATCACCCGTTTAACTCTGTAATTCTGTGACCCTGGCATCAAATATTTCAGATACATCTTTTCAATTACTCTGATGACTTCTGAATCGAAAAACCCTCGGTCTAAGTACACCTGTTTTATCTTTATCCGTTGAAGAGTATATTCCAGAAGACGCTTCACGAGTTTTTCTTTTGTTGCATTATCCAAGACGCTAACCGGTAATGCCAACAGGGTGAATCGTTTCCCAGCTTCTACAATATTGATGGTGATAAACTTATAGCATTTTGCTGTACCATGCTGAGGCTCTTTTCCCACAACCATAAAACTGGATTTGTCTCCATAAAAAAACCATTCGGTGAAATCAATAGCAACATCATACCTTTTCCGTATGTCGAAGATATTCGCCTGCCGCGCCGTCTCCCAGACAATCTCAAAGAGAGTTATGAATACTTTGTGAATATCGTTGAGGTTCGAGTAGTTTTTCAAATGATATAACAAAGTGTCTGCATCAGGGTTGTCTGCCCCTCTGAGTTCCTTGTATGTTGCTGATCCATTCTCAGCGAAATCACGAGTCATGCCCATATGGATAAGGAGATCAATGAATTGGTTTTTTTTGTAGAGTGTGTTGTTTTTCAGATTCAGATTGAGAAACGGTGCAAACCTCTTTTTAAATAATCGGCATATCTCCTTGGTTTTGTCATTTCTGAGAAGCCGCTGATTCCGTTCTTTCGTATCCTTCGTTTGCTTCTCCGACTGCAAGGTTTTAACATCAAAGAGTATGCCGAACTTCTCAGATATCTCCTCAATCTTCTTAGCGATGAACTCAATGAGCTCCTTGCTATCATTATCTAATATATGATTAGTGAAATATCCGACCTGTGTCCTGTCCGGTGTCTCGCTGAAGCCGAGCTTGAATTTCTCAGAAGGATTTCGTCTAAGGTATTTTGTTAGCTTGGTATGGAACTTTATTCCTTTCAATCGTTGGAATAGAATGAGCTTGAAGAGTGATTCGTAGGGGAACTTGATCTTCCGATACTCGCTTGTCTGAAATGTTGTTACATTGAATGTTTTGAGGAAGTCAGCTATCTTAATTGTCTTCTGTTGTTTGAGTTTTGCAAATGTGTTATATATCTCCTTTTCAATCGCTGTATAGGAGATGTCTTGTTTGCTTCGCGGCATTCAGATGTTTCCTGCCAAGGGGGAGTCTCAAACCTTCCCTTGGCTTTACCTATTAGTAACTAACTAATAGTATGTGCCATTATTAAAGTTTTTCAGTTAAAGTTAAATACTACTAGTAACATAGTTCAAATCAATGGCAAAAATAAAACTCGAAGGATACCAATGCGAACGATGCGGGCATACCTGGGTGCCACGCAACAAAGAAGAATATCCTAACGTTTGCCCCAAATGCAAGAGTGCATACTGGGATAAGCCCCGCAAACTCCCCACCAGGAAATAACTCCTCTTCACGGGGATATGACATACGTTTTATTTTATAAAGGATTTTTCGCCCATCGGATGGAAGTGCCACTGAATGGTAGTATTATTGCATGATACTACCACTATATGGCACTACCATGGCGTGGTAGTGCCGTCAGGTGGCACTACCAAAGATTAATATAGTAAATTTTATTTTTAATATCATATGAATTTATCAAAAAAAAATAATACTGAAAAAGCATATAAAATACCGCCATACAATAACACCATTGAACTAGGACGAACAATTAGTTTTGAAGGTACCATGGAAATCTTATCTTTATTATATAATGGATCTAAAAGATATCGAGATTTTGATGCAGTAAAAGAAATAAAAACAACAACACTTGTTCGACAGTTAAAAAGATTACGAGCATTAAAATTAATAGAAATGCATGACATATTTGCTGAGGGGAGAAAAACACATGAATATGCGATTACACAAAATGGAAAAGATTTACTCAGATTCTCGAAAGAATATGAGAAAAGAATGAGAATACCTTTAGAGCAACAAAAAATAATTGAAATTGAAAATGACAATAAAAAATAATAATAAATTTTTATCTAAGAATATTAATTAGATAATAAGTAATTATTCCAGTAATGATACCACTTATAAAACCGATAATTCCACTGATTAAATAGCCAATATATCTAATTGAAGATTGCATACCAGGAAGTTCTACCATTTCATATCTTCTCAGAATATCTTCGGTTATCGCGAAATAATTAGGAAATTTCCTCCTCTACTTCAAAAATGAGACTAATATAAAAACTTATCACCCGACTTGGCTACATCCCGAAATGAATTAGG
>JAFNFT010000063.1 GCA_017885605.1 Methanobacteriota archaeon
ACCCTGTCCACGTGCAGCCCGTCATAACAGCCGCCATTTACCGGGTCGTAGAGCGTAATTCCCAGATCGTTAGTTCCAAGAAACCATTGGAATGCTTTTTCAGCTTCATTATACCAACGCTTGTCTTTCGTTGTTATGTATGCTTCCAGACAGGCCGAAACTGTAGAATATGCCTCTATCGGTTGTTGATCGAAAANNCCAACAGGCTGAAAATGGCCGCGAGAAGAAGTCTGCACAGTTATCAGCCAATTTAATGATTCAATCCCACACCCGAGTATTTTTTCATTCGCGAGGCCTCGTCCACTGGCAATAAGTGCGTGGGGGATTTCAGCATTACAGTAACTTAAAACCGGTTCAAACCATTTCCATTCAGCGCTACAGTTTTCGTCATAAAGTTTCATAAGTTTCGTTGAAAGCACTTCCATACTGTTACGGGCAGACATGTCGCCCGGGAAACGTCGCTGATACTCCTGGGCCCCAATCAACGCAAAGGCCCATGCTCGCGGCGAGGAAAATGAAGTTACGGGCGTAAGGGCGTACTCAAAAATCTCTGCAGCCATTTGACTAAAACCTTCGTTCCTGGAACGACCGATGCAGGTTCCGAGAGCACATACTGCTCGGCCATGGCTGTCTTCAGAAAAGTTATCTTCCGCCCATTTACGCTGAAATGTGAGAAAAGATCTAAATCGTGCGGCTTTTTCATCCCAGGCATATCTTACGAAGCCGAGATAACGGGTTGCAAGGTCATTAAGTATCAAGGAATTTATTGTACCGAAATTCTCAAGCAATACTGTGAGAATAAGCGCTCTTGAATTATCGTCCGTGCAATATCCTTCGGCGAAGTTGGGAACATTATGTTTTGCATGCTGAAATATTCCTATGGAATCGGTCATTCGCATCAGATGGTCAAGTTTGATTTCTGGTAAAATGAGTGGTTGTTCGTCAAGAGAACGCATCGGGATCTTCTTTCGCATGACCGCTGACCGTTTTTGACGAGCTTCTGCGAAAAGGTCGCCGTATTGTTGCGCCACCTTGTTCCAGGTCATTTCGCGGCCTAGCAGATAAGCATTCTTGCGCATAGCATGACGTTCGACCTCATTTTCAATAAGTCTTGTGATNNCATGCCAGTATGGTGTCGATATTACGGCATTGCCTGCGCCAAAAGAATAGGCGAGAGTTCCCGATGTAATTTGCGTTTCTTCAAGATATGGAGTAATGTAAATATCGGCAAGTGTAATAAGTTCCTTGAGCTCTTCTATGGAAACAAATTTATTATGAAATATGACTTGCCTTTTGATACCAAGTTCGTTCGCAAGGCGCTGCAGTGAAAGCCTGTATTTCTCACCCTCATGCCTGAGAAGATTAGGGTGTGTAACCCCGGCGACCAAGTAAACGACATTGGGGTAGTTCTTTAGAACCTTCGGGAGCGCCCGTAGTACGACTTCGATGCCTTTCTGTGGAGAAAGCAGGCCAAAAGTAAGAATGACTATTTTGCCTTCGACGCCGTATTTATCCTTATAGAAATTGGGATCGATAAAGGGCACATCGTGTATTCCGTGCGGTATCAAACGAACCTTGCCCGGAGGTGTTTTAAATACATCGTGGAGAATTTCAACGCCTTTCTGGGACATGACAACTACATAATCAGATATCGCAAGCAGTTCATCCATAACAATGCGTTGTTCTATATTTGGATTTTTAAGCACCGTATGAAGTGTTGTTACCACGGGCATTTTCAGGTTGCGCAACAATGATAAGATATAACTGCCCGCTTTTCCGCCAAAAATGCCATATTCGAATTGGAGACAGACAATATCAACATCATTGAGATTCAAAAAGTCAGCGGCTGCCTTGTAGGTGTCGAGCTCCTGTTCCTTTATCTCCAAACGAACGCGTTCGGGGTATTGATAACCTTCTTTAATGTCGGTTATAGGAATTGCATAACATTGGACGCTAGGATTGATCGATGCGAAAGACTCGCATAGATCTGTCGTAAATGTGGCAATTCCGCATCGACGAGGTAGATAATTGCCGACGAATGCGACTTTCTTGATGTTTTTCATAATGATCCCATTAAGATATCAACATTCCTTTACAATCGTCAGCCAAGCGACGCTTCGAAATCCCCGAATCGGGAGATGGCTGGCAAAATGGGCGCGTCATTTGTATGAAAAATAATTTCCGATTTGGGGATACGGGCACCTTAATCTTGTACAACTTTGGATTGAACGGGGCGTGTATTCTGGTGATTGCTCCTCGTCCTAAAGGATTGTTCATTGTCATTCGTGACCCTCATTACGTTTTCTTCTTATATGTTTTTGGACGCTCCATTTCGGGTGTATTATACCAGTAGTTTTACTGCTATAGAACTCTTTTTAAATCGAAATAACACCATTCTTGGGTTTGAATAGAAATATTTTTGAACACACTAGATGATTTCGCTTTCTCCCTTCAATGCTTCCGCGCGTTTTTAAATCGTATCCAACCACAAGAATTTTGATGAGAGACGGGATGGTAAAAAATGATGGCAAATGATATCGAGAAAATAACCACGGTTGATAAGGCTAACATGCTTGATGGGCTCGCCAGGTTCCCAGAACAAATTAAAGAAGCTCTTACAATTGCTGAAGCAGTACAACGTTTCAACTTTCTCAAAATCGATAATGTCGTAGTGGCAGGAATGGGTGGCTCAGCAATTTCCGGGGATATCATGCTCAGTTTATTCCGGGATAAACTCGATGTTCCCCTTATTGTCAACCGGGAATACGATCTCCCGAAATGGGTGAACAAAGACACCCTTGTTATTTGCATCAGCTACTCAGGAAACACAGACGAAACCCTCAGTTCGTTCAAGATAGCAAGTCAGAAAAAATGTAAGATACTCTGTATCTCAACTGGCGGGAAACTTCAGGACCTGGCGGAAAAACGTGGGATTCCCTTTATTAAAATCCCTGCCGGAATTCAACCACGAGCAGCAACCGCCTACCTACTGTTTCCTTCAATCATCTTTTTGAAAAAAATCGGCTTGCTGAAGACCGCAATCGAGACAGATATCGAAGAGACCATTGCAGTCACAACAGATTTTGTCACTCTGAACAAAAAAGAAGTCCCTGAAGAAAATAACCTAGCAAAGCAACTCGCAAAAAAAATCTTTAACACCATACCACAAATCTATGGATGGGGGGTCTACACACCGATTGCGATACGATGGCGGCATCAACTCAACGAAAACAGTAAGATTATCGCACGCAGTGATATTGTTCCAGAGTGTAACCATAATGATATCGTCGGTTGGTCCGGAAACCTGGATATATCAAAACAATTCTCCTGCATCTTATTCCGCGATAAAGATGAAGAAACCATTGATATGACGACCCGGTTGAATTTTATGCGCGACCTCTTCCACAATACCGCTGGGAATGTCATTGAGGTCTCACCGAAAGGAAAAAGCCAGCTTGCAAAAATGATGTACCTCATGTGCCTTGGTGATTTCACCAGCTGTTATCTTGCAGTGCTACGAGGAATTAATCCCAGTCCGGTTGATATCATCACTGAGCTAAAGAAACGACTCGCAGAAAAATAAAATTCTTAGGATGTTTCCTTTGCTGCCTTGTTTTTCTTCAGATATGTCTGTATCGTCTCCATGATTTTTTCAAAATTCTTTAATTCATCAGGTTTTAAAAGGCATTGAATCACTTTTTCGCTCTGGGAAATAAAATGCTCATCGCTCCCATCAAAATACAGACTGACAAACGTATTCAAATTATTGGTATCATACACATCGATAAGCCCGGGTAATGATTCATCACATGCTTTCATGTGAAAAACGATAACCATAGTTTATTTAAAACATTACAAAGGGAGCACCGAGCCGTATCCATCTATTTCCTCTGCAATAAAGTCTCTGAAAAGAGATATTCTTCAGTTTTTTATCTTCCCTTTTAGTATAAGGTACGACCCAACAAGAAACAACACGATAGAAATAACGATCAGAGCGACACCAAGAGGATACAACGGATAGGAAACACCAGAGAGGTAGCCTTCAGAGGTATGAGAAAACTGGTGATAATCTTCAGCAACCAACCCGATGACAAAAAGAATAATACCACTAAGAATGAGATAGATACCGAACCGTACTTTTTCTATAATTTTTGCCTCCGCGTTGCAGCGTTGAAGCAATCATTCCTTAAAAAATATTCCTTACAACACGTCTATTTGGAGAAGCAGGAACAAAGGAAACAATGATAGGTACCCATAATGAAACGGATCACGACAGCAAAACAGCATCATCAGCCCCTATCTCCGTACCGCTTCGATGACAAAAGAACACTATCTCGCAGGTTTGAGACGAAATAAAATTCAATCTTTGATTGAAATAATTTTTAGCCAATCTTCATCGGTGAACCCTGGTATGCTTCGTTTGACTAAAGAGAAATGATTATCCTGAAATTTCATGACCTGGGAAAGAACTAATTTTTTTAAAGGAAGATGCCAATAAATCGTATGTACCAAGAGATCTTTATTGAGATGCGATGTAAATTGTTTAAACTCCTGTAACGCCTTCTGTTTTGATTGTATGCTTATTGCAGCAATTTTCCCGGAGAGAAGTGCGCCGTTTACCCCAAAGCCAAAAAACGGATCTAAAAAACCTGCGACATCCCCCGCCAGCACAAAGGTTTTTCCAGCAAATTTCGTAAACAATCGTGCTTTTTTCGGGAAATAGGAAACAATAGAGGACCACTTCTCCAGTTCAATCCCTTCGGTTTCTCTTACTAAATTTGTAAACGTATGGACACGTTCTAAAGAAAGGTTCACGGGGCCTGAAAGCTGGGCTGATAGGAGCCCATTTTTCATGGAGATATACCCATAGTCAGAGGTAAAATCCCCAAAGTACGCTAGGCATACGTTTTCATGATCGGTCTGTAGGTGCATGTCGAATTGTTTGAAGGTAACATACGGGAGATGGAGGGCGTGAACAATCCTTGAATATCCCGCGGTCGCAATGATTGAATGATCAGGAATGCTTCTCAGTTTTTCTCTGGTGAGCGAGTGTGAAAATTCAAAGGTGACTCCTTCGTCTAACGCTGTTGTATAGAGAAAATAATCAAGGGATGACGGTCGTGGTCCTCGTTCGACAACATACAGATTTTTTGTGGAAAAGATATATTTTTTGGGACCAATATACCCTCTAAAATCTTGTACTTTTGAAAAACAGGAATGTAATTCTATTCCGATATACCGTTCCATTTGCTGCAGATGCATCGGTGTCATATGAATGGAAGGATGGCAGTTCAAATCCCCTCCGATTTTCTTTTCTTTTTCATAGACAGTAACATGATGTCCCTCTCGAGCGAGATTGATGGCTGATACAAGACCGGATAAGCCGGCGCCAAATACCTGGATATCTTTTGTTGCCATCAGTACGACCTAGAGGGTTTGATGTTCATATATCTTATGATGATGAAATCAAAAAACCTCAGGGGAATCCCTTTTTTTGGGTGACAGAAATTTACTGTGTAATCCAGCAGCAATCACCTTCAAGATAGTCGTTTGTCTTCCAGAATGCTTGTGCCCTGCAACCACCACACACATCGCGAGAGGCGCATTTCCCACAGGCTCCTTTTACTAATCGTCTCTCTCGGAGTTCCCGCAGGACACGGTTGTTTCTGTCAAACCAGATGTCTTCGAAGGTCTCTTGTGTCAGGTTCCCCAGTGTCTGCGGTAAAAGATGACACGGATGGAGATCTCCATTACTTGAAATATGACAGACCCATCGTCCTGATAAACACCCCTTGAAAAGTTCTGTGAGTCGCCCATATTTTTTATAAAAATATGTCTCTGTTCCACAGGCAGAGTTGATGGTAATCAAATACGGATAGGGTTTCAGCGCTATCTTGCTTGAAGGCGCGATATCCTGGAGATAGTCAAAGAGGCTTTTGCGTTGTTCGGGGCTCAGAACCTCCTGTTGCAGATCCTTTCCTCGTCCAGCGGGAACGAAATCATAAACATACCATCCCTCGACATGAAGTGATTCTAAGAGAGCGTACAGATCTTTTACTTCAGCGACGTTGCTGTTCATCACCACCGTTGATATCTGGGTGGTGATACCTGCGTTGATACAGTTTTTGATCCCACTGATTGTTTTTTCATAGGCTCCTTTTTTATGACGGACAAAGTCATGCGTTTCTGGTGTGGCACCATCAAGGCTAATGGACACATGATCTATGTTGAGTGTTTTTAATCGCTTCACACAGTCTTCATCGAGGAGTAGTCCATTGGTTGTAATCGATGTATAGAACCCAAGCTGTTTTGCATACGTTAAAACATCAAAGATATCGGTCCTGAGGAGCGGCTCTCCGCCCCCAAAATCGATGACTCCNNCCTTGTTTGCGTATGCTGCGGAACAATGCGATGATGGACGCCCTCGCCTCTGCATCGGAAGATAACTCACCCAGTTCACTGCTCGGTATGTTCATAGACATCAGGACTATTTTGAAGAGGAGGCTACCAAAAAATAGGCGTTTTCTGCATCCTGGACAGAGTATTTTTTCGTTATAACTCTGTAAGACTGCTTCGATACGAGGAGTACCACAAAGACAGCATCGTTTGGAGTACCACGCCGCGAGTGATGCAACAAGGACATTACGCATGGTTACCCTCGCAGAT
This sequence comes from Methanobacteriota archaeon, assembly GCA_017885605.1. GTDB lineage: Archaea > Thermoplasmatota > E2 > DHVEG-1 > DHVEG-1 > SM1-50. The sequence continues at coordinate 6,667 of JAFNFT010000063.1, forward strand.
GGAATTCCGCTTGAGAAAGCTCAGCAGAAACGAACTTTTTGTTCTTCATATCATATCGGCTCGCTGTGTCGACAAGATCATAAAAAATGTCAAAGCAGAGAAACCCTATCAAATGAATGGGTTGAGCGAAACCGAGTGAGACACCGAAAAAAGCGAACGTCTTCAGGAAGAACCGGTGTTTAAAGATGAAGGTGATACTTTTATTGTTACTTTTCCAATGCTCATGGCCGAATTCATCCAAAAATGAGCCGACAGCTGCGACCGGAATGATGTAAAATGTTGTCATTTCGATATTTATTATATGCAAAACAGTAGCGAAAAAAACGAGAATGACAAATAAAACGATGCTGACGATGTACGCGAGATGATCTATTTTTCCGGTGATGAGTAACCCGATCACCGTGCCGATCACCATACCGATGACTGGCCCTTCTGTCAACGCCAGATACGCCATGGAACTTGGTATAAAGAAAGCAAGCGGCACAATCCAGAGTCGATACGGCTTCATTTTGATTTCATCGACGATATAATCCATGGTCTTTACCGCCATTCCTAACAGGACACAGATTCCTACGATGACGAATCCATGAAAAACAATATTATTTTGATACAAAAAACCGATGAGGATACATCCTACGCCTATGAAGAACGATATCACCAGGATGAAAACCAGTTTCTTCATGATATTTCTAATAAACACATAACATTATCACATAAATATAACTTTATGCATATGACAAATCTGATATTGAGGCAATTATTAGGAAGATCTGATGCAAAAGTTTGATTCAAATATACTCATGATCGTGCTACTCGCCCTCGTTGGAATTTTATTTATCCTTACTCAACTCCTTACAATTCCGATCTCAAACAAAGGAGTGATTCTGAGTTTCATACTGCTTTTTTCTATCCTTGTCGTTATCCATGGATCGAAAACCTTAGGAGCCCGTGAATTGGCAATCTTTTTTTTCATTGCCTATAGCATCCCTCTCCTCTATGAATACACTGATGCATTGGGGTTCGGTGGATTGATGGGAGTTACATGCCAATATAGTACTCTCTTAGGACCGAAGATCTTTGGCAAAGTCCCGTACGTCATACCGCTTGTTTGGTTAATTTTCTTGTACTGTTCATTCACGATGACAAATATCATTTTCAACAGGCTCAGGACCACTCACAAATCCGATGAGACGGTTTCCCTGCAATGGTTCTTAAAAATTGTTGGAATGGGGATTATCGCTGGCTTGATCATGGCGTCCTTGGATTTAATTATTGATCCAGTCATGGTTGCAATGGGTGCTTGGAGTTGGTCCGGTGGAGGACTCTATTATGGTATCCCTCTATGGAATTATGAGGGATGGGTAGAAATCACTGCAGTAACCTTTGTGTTCTACAGCATCTATCTTCAGGTCATAAATAAAAAACAGATCTACATAGGCGGAGAAAAACGATCGAGGTACACCCTTTTTGTCGTCGTCCTCTACCTCGCTTCATTCATTGTCTTTGGAATGTATGCGGTGGATGAACGGGTGACGTATGTAATTCCATGGGCGGTGATGACGATGGGATTGAACGCTGTCATGGTGATAATTCAGTTCTATCGATCGTATATGAAAGGAGGAAAAGAGGTTTTTTCCTCAGTTGAGTAAAGCCGACCTGGTTGGAAAAGTAACTGTTTTTCCTTCTGTAATCTAAGGCTTTTTAATTCTGGATTCCGTAGATGAAGAGCAGCAGTATTTTCCCTGTCGCGTTTTTCGTCACTTGAGGAGGAACCGCCTCGGTGCAGCTCGCTGATGCGGAAAGCGTTATTTTCCCAAAGCCTATGATGTAACCGTTGGTTGTCACCGTTTTTTCTTGACCTATTGCGATCCCTGATAAGGTTTTTGTTGTTTCTACGTTGATTCGGCCCAGGAGTCCACCAGTGACACGGAGAATCACCTTTACGCTTGTCGCGTTCGCGTCCCCGATGTTCTTCACGGTCATGGAGACTTTTCCGGGACTTGCGGTGAAATTCCCAAGGATGATTACGGGAGCAGTCGAGCCACCCCCTTGGGTGACGTTAATTATCCGTAGGGTGCTGTTGTCACACCATCCTCTCACAGTGTTATGACCTCTGACACTGTAGTAGTAGGTCCCGAGCGGCTTATCGGTGATATCGTAATAGGGATTGGTAATAGTGCTTGAAAGTACCGTGGTTGAGCCAAAGATTCCAATCGGAGATATGTCGTCGACATAGAACCCTTCTTGATGCCCATACCCGTCTGTTGCGTAGCGGAACCGCAGGAAGAGGGATTTTCCTGTGAAATTGTCTAAACTATATTCTTTATGGACCCAACTTCCAGATGATGATCCTGTCAGGGAACCAAGCAGATGGTAATTACGTCCGTTCTCGCTTACCTCAACATAGGTATAATCATAATTTTGTTGTATTGCATACCAGCACCAGAACGAAAGGGTCATTCCAGCGGTGATGGGAACGGGTGTCCGGGTGGTCATTGAGGAGACATCGTAATCCCCAGTATGAGATTTGAAGCTCTGAGTCCCCGAGTGATACCGCGACGTTGAAAGAGAAAACCCTTCAAGTTTCCAGAATGCAGATCCAGATTCAGCATCATCGGTAGCCAAGGTGAGGTTCTTCATTTCGCTGAGTTGAAAATAATCAGGGTTGGCATTCGGGTTCTGCAGCGTCCATGAGACCCGGTAGTTGCCATCGGTATCATTTGGCATGGTCGAAATGACCGGTGGTATGACACGAGGCACCACAGTATCCCGGATGTTCTGGGCTTCTTGAAGGAGGTAGATTGCTCCATCACAGTTCTCTTTACAGATCTGGTTGAGATAACTTGCAGCCGGGTGGAACTCATTGCAGGTTTCAATACAATACGCAAAGGTTGCCCTTCCCTGAACAAAGTGGCTGTATCCATAGGTGTAATCAATCGTGTCTCCAACGGTTGCATACAGTCCGTAGCTTTGATGAGGGTCGTACGACCCTGATCCACTTTGAACATTTATCCGTTGCGCAATCTGCTGGCCAATCGAGGACAGATACGTATTATCAGGGGTCAGGCCACTGGTGTATCCCCAGGGCCACATGACCGTCTCACCGTAGGTATGGTACGTGATGGTAGCACTGATATTGTTATTCAGGAACATACTGGTGACCGCCTGATTCTCAGCCTCAGAGGTAGGCCCTGGGCCACAGTAACATTCATTATCAGGATCATGAGAATTTGCCCAAGAGGGAATCGACCCCCAAGAGCCTAAAATGTTGCCATCACTGGAGCCATTGTAGTTCCGATTCGTATCAACGCCATAGCTGCCATACTGCGGGAAGTAATCCCGGTTCTTCCGCCAATCGATCCCTTGATCATGACAATAGTAGTATCCATCAGCGTTCGTCACAGGGACGATCCAAATCCGTCGGCTGTTCACCAGGTCAGTGATCGTTGAATTTACACCATAGAGAGACGTCAGATTATTGGCAATGTGCAGACAGATTTCAGCAGCAGGCCATTCCCGCGCATGGTGTACGCCCATGTAGAACACCCCGGGCTCCCCTTCATCGACACCAGGGTTATTAGAAATCTCCAGACACCAGATGCTGCGGCCCTCGTACGTCGTCCCAATACTATACAGCGTGGCGATGTCAGAGTAATTGGAGGCAATCCCTTCTAGTATCGTCTGAATCTGAGCAAGCGAATGATAAGAACCCGCCATCAAGGTATCATAAGCCTCCAGATCATCTATGAGAACTGAGTAGAGTACATTCAGCTCTGAAAATTCATGCAGCCTATTGGACGGAATAATCACATCAACCCAAGCACCGGGGTTGTCACTTGCTATTTCGATATTTTTGGGAAGCACTGGAACACCTGAGCCAGTGGTCACTCGTACCAGCGTATGATGAGGAATCAAATCATCGAAGGTTCCACCGAAAGGACTGCCCGCCCCTACGACAGGGTAAGCAACCGTAATCATCAATATGCAAACAAAAATACCGATTATTTTTCTGCTCATGTTCATAGTATCCCCGATTCCCTTATTATGATAGCCCCATATATAAATATTTGTAGTTTGTCCCTCGAGATAAAAAGAGTGTTGATTTCAAATAGGTTAATAAATTTGAGAACTATCATTGAAGTATGCTACCATTGTATGAAAAAGGATTGGAGAACTATCGAAAATCTACCATCTTATTTGGGAATTTAATGATGCTTATCTGGATTATATTAGGAACACTAGCAGTCTGGTTCTTTAATCCACTGCTCGCCTGGCTGTTCCTCGCCTTTGCATTGATCATGATTTATGTTGTACTGCGAAAGTTAGTATGTACCAACTGTTATTACTATGATAAATGGTGTGCCCATGGATGGGGAAAACTTTCTGCTACAATGTTTAAGAAGGGAAAAATTGAGAATTTCAATGACAGCATGGGGATTAAGATAGCGCCACTTACCTACGGTTTGTTGACAATTATCCCATTGATTGTGATTATCGTTTCTATTGTTCTTGCCTTTGACTATACCAAGATTGGTGTCCTTGTCCTTCTTCTTGCAGTCTCCGTTTACAGCGGTGGCGTTGGAAGGAAAACAGCCTGCTCAGAATGCAAGATGAGATCTTTTTGTAAAGGATGCGCAGTACAATAAGTGAAGATACATTGCACATTTAAAAAAGACCAAAGGAACTGGAGACTCATCTCTCAATCATTGTCATACCGGTACACTGGGGTTCACATCCCTTCCCTTGAGCTGTATCCTCTTTCTTTAGAGCGAACTCGGATCCCTGTGCTCAATGTCCACGCGCATATCAGTGAACGATTAGAACAGGTTCATACTATGTATTTACCGATTATGAAATATTTTTCTCCACACATTTAAATAAATACGCCAGATAATAAACCACAACCTTGATAATCAGGGGAGTACGAATATCACGAAGAACGGAATTATAAAGAAAAGTATTATTTTCGCAATGATATTATTATTTACTGGAGCAAGTATTGTTCCTTGTATCATGGGGGATAGTACACAACCAAGTATTACACCAGATAAAAAAGAGTGGGAAAAGAAAGAACTCACTCAGACGTTTTTAAGTAATCCACCGAACGAGGAATGGAATAAAACCTTTGGCGGAGAAAACGATGATGCTGCGTATGATGTTGAGCAGACCAAGGATGGAGGATTTATTATCGGAGGATATACCAAATCATATGGTATCGCTATTCGGAATCCTTGGCTCATAAAGACAGATTTCAAAGGAAATGAGGAATGGAATAGAACATATAACTATTGTTCTCTTCCTTATTTATCTGGTAATATACAATCTGTTCAGCAGACCAACGACGGGGGATACATCTTAGGATGCTCATTCTATAACGCAACACTTCCAAAATCCAAGGAATTATCGCCTTTTGATCACAACAAACAAGGATTTGTATTCTCGACGGTACTGATAAAAACAGACTCCAACGGAAACGAGACATGGAGAAAAACTCCATTTATTAATGATTATTCTTTTTTTTGTTATTCAGGGAAACAAACCTCTGATGGTGGATACATCGCCACAGGTAACGGATTAATAAAGACTGATACCGCGGGAAATGAACAATGGAATGTCACTATCCCAACTTCTTTTACATCGGGTCAGCAAACAACCGATGGCGGATATGTCATTGCGGGATCAACATCTAGTTATTACGGTGGAGATGTCTGGTTAATAAAATTCGGACCAGAGGGGACACCCAATTTACAATTCACTATCACGGGCGGTCTTGGAGCACATGTAAAAATTACTAACAATGGAACCATAAATGCTAGTAGTGTTGCATGGCAGATCAACGTGCAAGGAGGCATCCTCGGATTAATGCATAAGACAGTGAATGGGACAGTTGATATCGCCATAGGCGAATCAAAAACAGTTGGAACCGGAATGCTCCTTGGATTCGGAGGTATTCAGATCACTGCAATTGTCGATGAAGAAACGAAAACAACGGATGGCACACAGTTCTTCATCTTTACACTGGTAAAAAAATAAAACCTATTCTTTCTTTTTTCATTTGGTTCGCGCAACATCCTATCTATAAAAATCTAATATTACAATACCCATATATACCTCATGGAATATTAATACGCTGGAGAGCTATGAAACAGAACGAGAAATCCCACGCCATTATTTTTTTGATCCTCCTCTTATTGATAGGAACCTCCTTCACCACTTTGTCATCATCCAAAAATGTTTCTCCCATAGGAAAACAAGGAGGCCGGATAATCAACGGACAGATCCTGTTTGCCCCCTATTACAGCAAAACAACCTACTTAATTAATAACAATGGTACTATAAATCATACTTGGTCAAGCGCTTATCAACCTTTTACTGAAGCGTATTGGTTAGGGAATGGCACTATTCTGCGCCCAATAATTTCTAGCGGTGGCGGTATTCAAAAAATTTTATGGGATGGAACACTAGCGTGGGACTATCGATATACAGTTGTTGGATGTACCTGCCATCATGATATTAAGTATCTACCAAATGGAAACGTACTCATGATAGTTTGGGTGACAAAAACACGTAATCAAGCTATTGCTGAGGGACGTTCCCCAAATACCATCCAAGGAAGCACATTTACGCCCGATAAAATCATTGAGGTGAAACCTACTGGCCCGACAAGTGGAGATATCGTCTGGGAATGGAACGTATGGGATCATCTCATCCAGGATTATGATTCATCAAAAAATAATTATGGTGTTGTTGGAGATCATCCAGAATTGATAGATATCAATTTTGGCGATGATTTTGTGGATGATTGGCTTCATACGAATTCAGTTGATTACAACCCGGAGTTTGATCAATTACTCATTGATGTCCATAATTTCGATGAAGTCTGGGTCATCGATCATAGCACGACGACTGAAGAGGCTGCGGGTCATACCGGTGGGCACTATGGGCATGGCGGCGATCTGCTGTACCGCTGGGGGAACCCACAGTCATACCGCGCAGGGACCTCAAGTGATCAAAAGTTATACGGCCAACATGATGCCTCATGGATAAAACCTGGATTTCCTGGGGCTGGACACATCCTCATCTTCAACAATGGGTTAAATCGCCCCGGTGGACAATATTCCTCGGTCGATGAATTCGCTCCCCCGGTCGATGCCGATGGTTATTATTATCTCGAACCAGGGTCTGCCTATGGACCTGAAAACCTCACCTGGAGCTATACCGCGAATCCACCGACAAGTTTCTATTCGAACGTTTTCGGTAGTGCAATACGCCTCAAGGACGGAGATACGCTTATATGCGATGGGATACCTGGAAAGTTCTTGGAAGTAACCCCAGATAAAACCACGGTATGGCAATATACCAATCCGTACCCAAATCCAGCCCAGAACTGGGTGTTTAAAATCGATTATATTCCACCTGAAGAGCCACCGGAACCTCCACAAAATAACACCCCTGATTTACAATGCGAAGGAAACATGAACTGGACCAATATCCAGCCTGGAGGAACTGTGCATGGCTCCTTCCAAGTCGAAAATATCGGCAACCCCAATTCAACACTGAATTGGACCGTAGATTCCTATCCTAACTGGGGCACCTGGTCATTTACCCCCATGTCCGGAGGAAACCTCACACCGGAAGAAGGGACACATACAGTCCAGGTCTACGTCACAGCACCAGATCAGAAAAACACAAAATTCCAGGGAGTCATACGAGTAGTCAACACAGACAACCAAAGTGACTATTGTATCATACCAGTGTATCTCAAAACACCATTGAGCCAAGATCTATATTTCCACCAGTTCTTCGAGAGAATGTTCCAACAGTACCTACACGCATTTCCTATACTGCGACATTTGTTAATGCACTAATAGCCTTTGTCTTTTCTTTTTTTTTTTATTTGATACGCATAAAAAACCATGAGTCTTAAAAACAAGTTCAAATCTCGTCTTATCCAATGAAAACAAATAAATTAAACTCTCATATCATTTATACTGAAGTAATTAATTTAGCAACAAAGCCATTTAGTTTGATAGAGGAATCAAATATGGAACCATTTCATGAATATATGGATGAATATAGAAAACAGATGGAGAAAGGAGACATCAAAAAGGCATATAGAGGATTAATGGAATATATCATGGATTTGAGAACGCATTTTAAAAACAAATATCCTGATTATTTCGTATCGGGGAGTATTTATTATGGATATATGGATATGACCTATTTTTCGTTCTCCCCAGAATCATTAAAAAGTAAAAAATTAAAAATTGCTATAGTTTTTTGTCATGACACATTTAGATTTGAAGTTTGGTTAGCAGGATATAATAAACAAATTCAAACAAAATACTGGAAATTGTTTAAAGAAAGCGATTGGAATAAATACCGCATTCCATCAACTACAAAAGGCGTTGATTCTATTATAGAGTTCATTTTAGTTGACAACCCAGATTTTAGTGATTTAGATACATTAACAAAGCAAATAGAGAAAGGGACATTGAAATTTATTAAGGATATTGAGAACTTCTTATCTAAATTAAAATAATATCTGTCTATTGTTGTCATGCCGGTACTCTGAGGTTCAAATCCCTTCCCCTACACTATCAATCTTAATTGATTTACCAGTAAATTATCAAATACCAGCTCCGTCCTTACGAGTTAGTTCTACCTTCGTTCCTTGGCAAGTTATTCCCGCCATTTCGAGCGTTTTGCACTTAGAAGAAACAGGAGGATTGTCAACCCGATGAGTACCATCCAACTGAGGAGGATGATGGTTATCGGGAGCTGCATGTATCCCCCGAGATTTTGGGCGAGTTGTGCCGCGTATGTCGTTGGTGAGAGATAGGCAATATAGCGGATTGGGAGCGGGATATAAGTGATGGGGTAATAGATCGGCGGAATGGTCGTAAAGAGGGTAGAGAGCATCCGGGAAAACGCAAAGCTTTGAACGATATCTGAGGATAACGTGGAGAAGAGAAAACCTAAGAAAACCGACATAAGGAACATCAGGATTAGAATGCTAACAAACCCCAGGGCAGCAAGAAGTGTCATCTTCACGAAGAAAAAGCTAAGGACGGAAAGTGTAAGTAATGCTGGCAACGAGTAGATAATTTCTGCGAATGCCATACCGAACATGTAAATCGACTGGCTAGTCGGCGAACTGACAATCATGTCTTGAAGCTTGAAATCATTCTTTAGATGGGAGAGATCGGTTTGTAGGGACATACCTGCTGAGAACATCGTCATGATAAACCCACCCATGATGCCCACACCTATGAGCGTTCCGCGACTGACGAAGACGATGAGAAGGAGGAATGAAAGAGGTGATATCACTATGTTCAGGAGTACAATAGGGTAGTTCTGCATCTCATAGACAGCATTAACCAGGATAGCAGCGAGTAATTGGCTACGACGGTTCATGAGATCCCGTTCCCGTTGTTAACGAAGTGCATGAAGATGTCTTCGAGCGACACCGGCTCCATCCACACCTTTTGTTGTCGGTTGAGGAACACTTGTGCTATCGCAAATGCCTCGGCTTCAGTGGTCAGGAGCCGAAGCTGTGAACCTATCCCCATAATCTCCCCTGAGGCACAACCTTGCAAGATTCGTTCTGCTTCGGTGCTGTATTCAACCCTGATACTGTAGGGATATTTCAGAATCGTACGTAGTCCATCGAGGCTATCCACACCTTTCATCTGTCCATGGTCAAGAATCCCGATGGTTGATGCAAGCTCTTCTGCCTCCTCAAGGTAATGCGTGGTGAGAAAGATGAAATGATCCTTACATATCTCTTTAAGCAACTTCCAGAGTTCCCGTCGCGAAAGAGGGTCTAACCCTGTCGTCGGCTCGTCAAGAAAAATAATTTTCGCTCCGGAAGCAAGGACGGTCGCCACCATCAGCTTTCGTTTCATCCCACCTGAAAGCATCCGATTTAAAACATGTGCCTTCCCAACCAGCCCAAGTGTTACGAGATACTCGTCAGCCCGTGTTTCCGCCTCCCGGTACCCAAACCCTCTCCAGAGCAGGTACGAAAGGACTGTCTGTCTTGGGGTCATCCAAGGGATCGGACGCGCTTCTTGAGGGACAATAGCAATGTGTTTACGTATTTCCTCTGCCTCTGTAACGACATTCAACCCATTGATAAATGCAGATCCAGTGCTTGGGAGAAGTTCTGTGGCCAAGATTCGGATAAGCGTCGTTTTCCCAGCTCCATTCCGTCCAATAAGTCCAAAGATACCAGAATTCGGTACAGAAAAACTCACCGAATCCAAGGCCTTCTGTGACTCATCCTTGTAGGTCTTACTGAGATTCTCACAGGTTATAACATTCATACTAAATAAGAAGGATGCAAATGGATTACATAAGGGTTACACATCGCGTGATCGGAATCTTTTCCAACGGGAGCTTTTATGATCCATTAGAAATAAATCTTATAACGAATATGAGATTTACACTTCGAGTTGAAGACTCTTCCCCTGCACTATCAATCTTAATTATTTTACTGGTAAATTCGTGTTCCCTTCTCTCCAGTAGCTTTTGTGAATGAGGAATGATTTAAAAACCAAAATAAATCTGGTCATTTGGTCTCTTTTTACTGTTTTGAATAATGAAAAAGAAAAATTGGTGCTCCATAAAGAAATACGAGCTAATTCATTAACTTTTTATCACTAATTATATTCTTTTTGAAAAATCTTTATATAGAATAATTTCTTTAATAAAGTGGAGGCATATTATGAAAAAACAAATCTTAAGCATTTTTATTATTACGCTGTTGCTCACCATTGGATTCGCAGTAGCAGAGAAACAACCTGCCATACCGACTGTTCCTCTCTCCACCAACGAGACGACCCTTCAAATAGAAATCATGAACAGAGATTTTGATATCTCCTATCATCTCTTCCAGATGTTTGGAGTACATGCCGTCCTTCACAACCGAGGGCTTATCAACGCGACTGCTGTCCATTGGAGCATCAATCTGAAAGGAGGACTTACGCTCCTCGGGAAAAAAGCATCAGGACAGATACCGATTATGTTCCCTGATCAAAGCATTATTGTTTCAATCCCCTTTATCATTGGATTTGGGAAAACCACTATCACAGTTACAGCGAACGCATCAAATGCAAACACAACTTCAACCATAAAACAAGGAAAAATGAAAGGATTCACCGTCCTTATTTTACCGGGTAGCGAGAATGCGATGACTGTTCATTTAGAACAAATCGCCCCTACCTCTAAATTCAAATCACCGGTTCTTTTAACCAACGCTGGAGATGGATCAAATCGTCTCTTTGCTGTTGAAAAAACTGGTCAAATTAACATTATTAAAAATGGAGCGCTACTCAACACACCATTTCTTGACATTGCAACAAAACTAGTAAAACTTATCCCATTTTACGACGAACGAGGACTGCTTGGCTTGGCGTTTCACCCTAATTATACTACCAACGGACGGTTCTTTGTCTACTACGCGGCTCCAACGACAACACAAGGATACGATCATCAGAACGTTATCGCGGAATACACGGTTTCAACACAAAATCCAGATGTCGCTGATCCCGCTTCTGAAAAGATCATCATGAGCATTGACGCACCTGAATTCAACCATGACGGAGGTCAACTTGCATTCGGACCTGATGGAATGCTGTACATCGGAGTTGGAGACGGCGGAGGTGAAGGTGACCAGCATGGAACGATTGGAAACGGACAAAACATCAACACCTCACTAGGGAAAATCCTTCGTATTGACGTTGACCATGGTACACCCTATGCAATCCCATCCGACAACCCGTTCGTCGGAGTCAATGGACTTGATGAAATCTATGCGTATGGATTCCGCAATCCCTACCGGTTCTCCTTTGACATGACCACACAACAATTGTTTGCTGCAGATGTCGGTCAAGACAAATGGGAAGAAATTGATCTTGTCGAAAACGGACACAACTACGGCTGGAGAATAATGGAAGGGAACCATCTTTACGACCCAGCCCTCGCAGAAAATTTACACATGAACCTCAGTACGCTTACTCCACCAATCTATGACTATAGCCACTACGTTGGTCATGCGATCATCGGCGGGTATGTCTATCGAGGCACGCTTTCTCCAGGGCTTGAGGGAAAATATATCTTTGCTGATTGGAGCGACACTTATTTTCAACCAAGAGGAAAACTGTTCTATTTGGAGGAAAACAATCCCGGGAGCTGGCAACCAATGGAATTTAAGCTACAAAATGATAAACCATTGAATCTCTATATCTCTGCCATTGGTCAGGATGAATCAGGAGAACTCTATCTCATCGCAGAAAAATTACCAGGATCGGTTCTTGGAACTGGTTCGATTTGGCATATTGTGGAGGACTAAGAGGTGACCATGATGAAATACACAAAATATCTCGCACTATTTACCGTTCTTCTTCTGAGCAGTACTCTCCTTGGTATCAGCGGGAGTGCAACCTCACCTCGGTATATCAACCTCCAATACCAACCATCAACCCATACGTTGAAGGTCACCGTCATCCATCTTTCCCCTGCCGTAAAAATCCACTACGTGTATCGGATAGCAATTGAGAAAAATGGTGAACTGTACCAAGCATATCTATATCAAAAACAACCAGGATTTTTCCTCTTGAAATATACCTATAATGTCTCGGTGAACCCTGGTGATACACTCACGGTCTCTGCCTACTGTATTCTTTGGGGATCTCTCTCAAAAACAAAAACGATCACAACCATCGCTGATTCATTAACCATCTCATAAAAATCAGGATTCTTCAGACAGAACAACGAACGGATTTGGAAGAATTCCAACGAGCAAGTGTAGTATAAGAAATCACCATCGATAAAAATAAACAAAAAAGAGTTAATATACGATTACCTTTATTGGAATGTATTGGGGAGAAATAGGTATGCGGAAAAATTGGGTACTCCTCATTGTATTCATCGTAGTGAATATCGGAGTGTTAAACGGGTGTACACAATAACAATCTCCTCCACCGGTGACCACGAACACGATCACGATAAAAAAATTTTGCGTTTAACCCAAGTACAATCACGATTAAAGCAGGGGCAAACGTCACATGGACCAATGAAGATTCTACGGCACATCAAGTGAAAGAAGACAATGGACTTTTCTCATCAAACGCAATTGGTAATGGACAATCATTCACCTATACATTCATCACAGCGGGGACGTACAACTATACGTGTACTATTCATCCATCAATGCATGGGAAAGTGATTGTTGAGTAAAATGTTCTCGAATATACCACTCGCCATATTGTTTGGTATCCTAGCACTTCTTTCTTTCGTTATCACACTATCCCTTGGTGTAGCGAGGTCTTATTTCAAAAAGAATGTTTTCAAATATCATAGAATTTTTGCATTCCTTACCATTATTTTTGTAATTATCCATCTTGTATTTGCTATTCTCCTATGGTACTTCGGAATAGTATTATAATTGTCAAGATGCAAGAATAAAGCGATAATAATTTTTACTACTAAATGGAAAATGCTGCAAAACTGGGATCAAGTGGAAACAAATACGAGTCCGAATCTCCCCCCCCAAACGCTAATAATTTGCATGGTTATTTAATAAAACATGTATAACAATCTATTAGATAGAATTACGCATCATCTTCTTGATCATTAATCAAACAATATTCAATAGATACAAATCTTTATCAGCTCTAAAAAATTTACTTACAATATGGTATATTCAGATGGAAAAGTGGCAGGGGTACTTTTTTTCATTGCATCAACTCAGTTTGTTCTTGGAATGATCGTAGCGGAAGCACTGTATCCTGGTTACAGCATATCAACAAATTACATAAGTGATTTAGGCATTGGACCATCCTCACTGGTTTTTAACACGTCTATCTTCCTTTTAGGATTGCTATCGCTTATTGGAACTTATTTTTTATATCGGGCTTACAATCTTAAAGTGATAATCATTTTGCTCACCATTGCAGCATTAGCATCAATGGGCGTTGGAATATTTACAGAGAATAGTGGCCCGATGCATCTGTTCGTTTCTTTTTTTGCATTCCTCTTCAGCGGATTATCAGCAATATTCTCATATCGGTTGATGAAACATCCATTCTTCACCATAGTCCTCCTGCTCGGAGTGATGAGTCTATCAGCGTTGTTTCTCTTCATCGGAAATTTCTATTTGGGACTGGGTGTCGGTGGAATGGAACGTATGATCGTTTATCCAACTCTTATTTGGATGATAGGATTTGGTAGTTTTCTTATAGCATTTCCTGAAAAATCATGAAGTGTATTAACAAATACGATTCCAAATCGCCCTCCCCGCGTTTTTTATTTACAAAAAAAAGTTAAAATATACAAAAATCTGGAAAAGGGTATATTATCACATACGATGAAATTATGTTACTGTTTGCCCATCCAGTCATGTGCAAAAACTTCAGAGTCACCGCTCTCTATTGCCTCAAGAATTTTTTGTGCTATATACTCAGCTGTATCAGGTGGAACTCGATTTCCTCCTTCATATCCTTCGGTTTCAATGATAGGATCTTTGATGGTATTATCGTCGAAATCAGTCAGAGTCATATAGGGGTACACAACGCTGACTGCAATATGGTCTTTTTTTAATTCTTCTCGTGCTGTAAGACTGATGATAGCTAGCGCACGTTTTAAAGCAGCATATACGCCCATATTTGGTAAATGCATAAGAGCGGTGCCGGAACTAATGTTGATGATTACTCCGCCGCCTTGATTCCTCATCAGTGGAATCACCTGCTGCATTGCAATCAAAGGACCCGCGACATCAAGATCAAAGATATATCGTATAGTATCGATGTTCGTCTTCTCGATAGAAGCATCATATCCCTGACCAGCATTATTAATCAAAATATCGATCCGTCCAAAATGTTTTTTTGTTTCCTCAATCATGTGTTTGATATCTGAGCTTTTTGTCATATCAGCGGGAATAGCGAATGAAGCTGGGATCTCTTTTGAGAGTTCCACCAATTTTTCTTTCGAGCGTGAAACCAGCGTAAGTTTTGCACCTTGTTTTGCAAGAAGTTTTGCTGTCGCAAGCCCTATCCCCGAAGAAGCACCGGTGATAATCACTATTTTGTTTCGAACATCCATAAAAGTGCCTCCTTTTTTTAAGTGATAATCCTACTGAATCACTTTAAGCTCCTCGAACATACCGAGCTGTTTATTCTTCACGACATTATCATAGGTAAAAAACCGCCCGTTCATCGCCACATACACCCCATGCGGTAATGTCTGTACAAACGCAAGCGCACTCCCAAGGTTAAACAACCCATCGGAGCTGCCGAACCGATACGGGATCATCGCACCAGTCAGAACAATGGTCTTATCCTTGATTGCCGCCCCAAGTAGCCTTGCGGTCTCCACCATAGTATCGGTCCCATGGGTGATCACGATACGTTCTTCCTCAGCGTTCCTGCAATTCTGCATAATGATGGCTCGATCCGTATCCTTCATATTGATGCTATCAATCAGCATCAAGGCGCGGATATCCAACTCCACCTTACAATGCCCTAGCTTGAGCATCTCCGGAAGATGCGTGTCGCGGAAAAACAGTTTTCCCTCTATCTCGTCATATTCCTTGTCGAATGTCCCGCCGGTGACAAATATCTTAATGGTCATGGTATCAACCTGGTACTACGAACCGGTATCGACTTGGTTTTTAAGTTGAGTAAGTTCTTGCAATCTTTCGTCTTTAGATTTTTTCATTTGATCTATTGTGTTAACATGCTTTACCACTTTTTTAGACGTTTTTCGATAAAGCAAATAGGCTGTTATTACTGCAATTACGAGAATTACAATGACTACCCAAAACAAGATAGCCCCAAAATCATTTGGGGAATCTGGTATAAGATTACTAATATCCATTCTCCTCAACTCCAATTTTTGTAATCTATCTTATTCATATTAAATCTTTGGGAGGTTATCGGTAATTGAAAAATAAAAAATCAAATGATTATTTAGAGATATTTTCAATTTTATCTGAATTACAATATGGACAAAACAAAAACAATATCTGTGCATCATCACTCTCTGTTGTCCGGTCTTTTCTTGGATCCCTAAAAAAATTCCTATTACAACTTTTACAATGCCATATCATTTTGATACCTCCCTTTCAATGTAGATTTGTTATTTCATCTCCTTATAATAATTTATCCTTTAATGGAGGTTATGAGTAATTGAAAAATAAAAAACCAAGTGATTATTTATTGTTTGATGTAACATCAAAAAATCCTTTAGTTTTCATTATTAAATCTATGATTAGGTTCATTATATTAATTGTTAAAATAAGAAATAAAAAAATAAAATGTATAATATACGATTCAAATGGTGGAGGATATTTTAACAAACTCGGTATGAAAGGCGATACCGAAAAGACGATAAATATAAATGATGCAAACGACAACAAAAATCCAAAATTATATGCTGATTTGTCACCCTCTTTTAATAACCGCCTAACTTTTAAAGAAGAAAAACCAAAGAAGATACATATAATAACTCCAATAAAGAGGAAAATCGAACAAACTAACATCATGTCATCGTCACTTTTCTCAAAAATCATCCAGATTATTAAAAGCATTAGATATATTGAATATAAGAAAAATATCACGCTTAAAATCAGATGCAACCGGTACAAACGATGGACGTATTCGTTTTTTTTCATTATTTTTGTTTTTTCATCCATCCTATATTCTCTCTTTGAAAAGTATTATCTTATATGTATTAACATTTTTGGAGGTTATCTGTAATTGAAACCCATTAGCGAAAATCCTATTAAAGATTCAAAACATTCGATTCCTACCGATTCGGTAGGAGGAAAAAAAGAAAAATGCGAAATTGTAGACAAATTAGGCATAACCTCGACAACCAACCAAACCCGGAAACGGGGGGAATTGGTGAGCTCAGGTTATGAGATAAGAACCAATTTTAATGTAGGCGAAACGATAAGACCGAGAATCGACGATAGTAAGCTCATTATCTCGTTGCATGTCGACCGGACCAAGTATGTAACCCAAGAGGAGCTATACCATGCTATTAAGAAATGGTGGGTTGATATAAAACAACGGTCCCCGAAAACAATCGAATCGAGGATTCGTTACGCTCGCTCTATGACGAACCATGCGGTTTATCCGGTTGATTGGTTGAAATTCGAGCTGGAGCAAATCCTTAACCAATTATTATATCGACAAATAACCGAATACAAAAATATCGCGGAACTCAGGGGAAAACCGAATTATGAGATAACTCAATTAAACAACCTATGGAAAACCATAAGGACGTTTTCTGAGGCGTTCGGGGTCGATATTAGTTATTGGGGTTGGAATCCGCCGACACCGTCGGAACCGCAAGTTAAAATCGTGCCAAGACCGGAAACCGTCAATCGACTAATACATCATTGGTATTCGAGTGATAGATACGAAAACGCGCTTATACGAACGTTGTTAACCGTTGGATTCCAAACGGGGGTAAGACCCGAGGAATTGATTATCCTAAAGGTTAAGGACGTTCATTTCCACGACGGATATATCCTTATCCATGAGCAAAAAAAGAAATTTCGAGAACGCCAAGTATGGATTGACGACGCGGTTACGAGGAGCCGCCAACAAAACTCGTTAAGGAATTGGGTTAACATATGGCGACCAACGCGGATAAATGAGAAATCCGGAGATTTCCTCTTTATTCAAAAAGACGGAGCCCCGTTTCCCTCGGAGGACGCTCTCCGAATGTATTTATCGCCGTTTTGTACGGCTGTATGGAGCGATTTTAAACCTAAGATAATGAGGGATTGGAACGCTATCGGTCGATTGATTCGGACTAAGATTGAAACGAAAAAATGGGACGTAAGGACCGTTAAAAACGCTCTCGGGCATAAGTACGAGAAAACAACGGAATCCTATATCAAATTCGCAGAGGATTATTTCCGTAAGGACCCTTACGATTGGTTGCGGTCCGTCTTGAAATTCCATAGGTCGAGTTTGCGATTGTTGCGGCTTATGAAACAAGAATACGGGCCAAGCCAGGAGAAAACTCTCAAAATCTTAACAAACCGGAAAAAAGGCCTCATTGAGGTACGACGTTCTCCCGTTGATTTTTACGGACCTGGCGGGATTCGAACCCGCGATCTGCAGCTTAGGAAACTGCCGCCCAATCCAGGCTAGGCTACAGGCCCAACGGTCGACATTATCACTTGGATTCATAAGAGTCTTTCTCTCAACACACACTTGATACCAGCTTACATCTTAGATGAAGAAAAATCTTATTGATTTTTTTTCCAGATTTTTTTCTCTAAAAAGAATAAGAGGTTTCGCCCGTGTGTAAAAACTTATGCACCCTCGATGATCGTCACCCTTGAAAGGAAAATCTTGAATGATTGGAGTGCGGTATCAGAGGACTGTTCTGCGCAGGTGACATTGACGGAGAGTTGTGGAATAGGTTTCAGGACTCCAAACCCTATACCAAAGAGTCGAACGACGACAGTGATTGTCTCGCTGGCAGGGATCGTCTCAGGGAACACATATGTTCCTTGATGGATGAACAAACCTCCGGTGATGACAAGCTCTCCTGTGACCCCAGTCGCATTCGCATCTCCTGAGTTCTCAATCTCAATTGTCAACGTATTTCCACCAGATATTTTCGTGATGTTCAGATCAGGTGCCAATGCTGGTCCTGCTCCATAGCAATAGATCCCACCCCAGACAAGACCACCAGAATTACTTTCCGTTGAACCCAGAACAAGCAGCCCGTCTGCCATCGATAACGTCCCATACACATAATTCGTCGAGTCGCTATTGACAAAACGCGCTGAGACGAGATCGCCGGTGAAAATATCAAAACAACACAGGCGAGCACGACGGTTCTGTCCAACACCGGTATCATCACAGATGTATAATCGATTCCCTGCGATCGTGGGTTTCGCGTTATACTCTCCATTGTCCGCTGATGAATAGTTCCAAAATTCAGCTCCGGTCTCAATGTTGAGGCAATGGATCTTCCCAGGGATCGACGCATACGGATTCAGAGCACCAACGAATAACCGCCCAGATCCTATGACCAGAGAGGATGCCACCAAGAAGCCTTCGTCCAGCGGAAATTCCCATTGGGTTGTCCCATTGCGGACACAATAGACAGAAACATCGGATGAGCCAAAGACGTTGTTGTTCACGACAACCGGATGTCCGGTCGTTATCTGTTTGTCGGACTGCCAGAGCACGTCCCCGGTCAGAGCATCAAAACAGGAAAGGAGGTTCCCAACACCAGCACCATACACTTTACCGTCGACGACCGCTGGAGAAATATCCTTTGCATTTTGTGTACTATTATACCAGGCGACCGCTCCATCTTCAACATGCAAACAATACAGTTTGCTTTTATTGACACTCGGATACTCATTTGTACAACTGATGTACAGTCTCCCCCCAACGATCACGGGAGAGCTCTGTATCAAAATATCCGTATCTAATAAAACGTTCCAAATTTGCTTTCCAGTCGAGTCGTTGATGCACACGACCCTTCCATTCAACGACGCGATATAGACTCGCTCATCACATACGGCAGGAGAGGAAAATAATTGATCACTGATGGTGTAGTTCCAGAGGTAGGAGCCGTTATAGAGATCGATGCAATGAATATGGCCTTTCCACCAGTTGCATGTCGATATGTATGCTTTTCCATCGACAATAGACGGGGATGATTCGATAAAATCCTCGACCGTATGGTTCCATCTCATCTGAGTGATGTCCGGTGCTGGTGCGCTGGTATTTCCTGTCAGTGCTTCATCATGACTAAACATAGGCCACCAATCAATTGCTGATGATGTCTGCATCGTGTTCAAAATATTTTGTGTTTGAGAAGAGCTGCTCAGAGCCAATGCTGGAGTTGTCAAGAGTATTTGAATTAAAATGAGTACAACTATTTTCTTCATAAGATTCCCACATCGTCGAATTAATTATACTTATAATACCCTTTAGTGTATATAAAATTATTCAGTTATATATTTTGAAGATTTACAAAAGAGTCCATAAAAATTTTTAAAAAATCCTTTTTCTCTCTCGCTTCATGGTATGAGAAAGATTTCTAGGTAGTTCTAAAAAGCCAACAGTACTTTTTTTAGAGTGGGTTGTAGTTGATGGAGAAATGCCCAGACGAGCCATCNNACCGATTTTTGTACTAACAGATTTGAGATCCCAGGGACGTGCCCATCACCGACGCAGACGACGATCTTCTGATGTTTTCCATGCAGTTCAATCAGTCGCTGCGCCATATGCTCATTCCGGTCATCGATCAAGGCCCGCTTGATGGTCGGGAACTTCTTGCCAATCTCCTGAAGGTACGAATCATAGTGATTTTGATAGTTCTTTAGTTCTTCTTCCACGCGTTTCTTGCTGACGAACAAGCCGGCGACACCAGAGAACATCAACCGGAGCTTTTCAAAGAACGGCATGGTCTTCCACATGCGGGTGAAGAGCTGTTGTGCGTTGGTGTCGACGAAGGCGACCGGGAGCGAATGTGAATGTGCGTACTGGATCACAAACAGCATTTCGTCTCCGGCGTTCACGCCGTACTGCTCCGCCATGCTTTCCTGGAACTGCGCCAGCATCCGATAGATGAACGGCAGGTTCTTTTTTGCGGCATGATACGAGGCTGGGTCGGTGTTCCGCACCAGGATTGCCTGGTATCGCTGAGGGTCCAGTTCAACGCCGACGATCTCCGGTTCTTTTTCATCCAAGATGGAAAGCAGTGCTGCGGACAGGTCGAAGATATGCCCGGTTCCGATGAGTGTGATCATAGTTGCGTGCGGCAAATACGCTGGGATTTCATTAAGGTATGCGTCCGGACCACCCCGATATTCGTCAATCGTCGATATTCAAATCGACAATATTAAATAGTATAAAAGATATAATAATTATGTATGTGTAACGTCATCGACGATTATCGGGAAGACGAATTATCCGACGCATGGATAAGAATTGAAAGAAGGAAAATGCTGTTTACATAAGCCTTTCCCCCTTTCCCTCTTTCACCTACTTTTTTTTTAGAACAAAACCCCAGGAAAAAAAACTCGTTAGTACCGATAATGCTCCGACTTATACGGACCGTTCACCTTCACACCGATATATTCAGCCTGCTCAGCGCTCAGCTTCGTCAACCGCACCCCTAGCTTACCCAGATGCAACCGCGCGACCTCCTCATCAAGGATCTTCGGCAGCATGTACACCCCTATCGCATGTTTTTTCTTCCACAGAGCGATCTGCGCCAACACCTGGTTCGTAAACGAATTGCTCATCACGAAACTCGGATGCCCATGCGCACAACCCAGGTTCACCAGTCGACCCTCAGCAAGCACAAAAATCTCATGACCATCAGGGAACACATACTTATCCACCTGCGGCTTGATATTGACTTTCTTCACCCCTTTCAACACATCCAGCTTGCCGACCTGGATCTCATGATCAAAATGGCCGATGTTGCACACGATCGCCTGATCCAACATCCGTTTCATATGCTCCACGGTAATGACATCCTTACAGCCGGTCGCAGTCACATAGATGTTCCCCTCAGACAGAGAGTCTTCCATGGTCTTGACCTCGTAGCCCTCCATGACCGCCTGTAGCGCACAAATCGGGTCGATCTCCGTGACGATCACCCGGGCACCGAACCCACGCATCGACTGACAACATCCTTTGCCGACATCACCATAGCCGCAGACCACCACGGTCTTGCCTGCGATCATCACATCGGTCGCCCGCTTAATCCCATCAGCCAGGCTCTCCCGACACCCGTAATGATTATCGAACTTCGACTTCGTCACCGAATCATTCACGTTAAACGCGGGGAACAACAACGTCTTTGCCTCCAGCATCTGATACAGTCGATGGACCCCGGTCGTGGTTTCCTCAGACACCCCCTTGATGTCCTTGACCATGCGAGACCAGTACGACGGATGCTTCCCATGGATCTGTTTCAGCAGCTTCATCAGCTCTACGAAATCCTTCCCTTCCGTGGAGTACTCTTTCTTGAGCAGCGACGGGTTCTTCTCCACCTCGACACCCTTATGCACCATCAGGGTCGCATCCCCGCCATCATCCACAATCAAATGGGGACCTTTCCCATTGCCGAAATCCAATGCCTTCTGCGTGCACCACCAGTACTCCGCAAGGCTCTCACCCTTCCACGCAAACACCGGCACACCAGCCTTGGCGATCGCCGCGGCAGCATCATCCTGCGTCGAAAAAATATTACAGCTCGCCCAGCGGACCTGCGCCCCAAGCTCCAGTAACGTCTCAATGAGCACCGCGGTCTGAACCGTCATATGAAGACTGCCGGAGATCCGCGCGCCCTTCAGCGGCTTGCTTGCAGCATAGTTCTCCCGTACCGCCATCAGCCCTGGCATTTCCTTTTCTGCAATCTCAATTTCCTTTCGCCCAAGACCAGCGAGCCGGATATCCTTTACCGCATAATCGTTCTTCTGTGATAGCTTCATGACATTCATACCCCCAAATTTTTTTTATTTCAGGATGAGTTTTGCGTCCACGACGCAGACGCGCTTCTCATACACAAACACCGGATTTAAATCCATCTGATCCACATTATCAATGAGCTCCTCCCCTAGTTTTGAGACCTTCGACACCAAATCAATGAAGAGCTGTTTATTGGCTTTGATCCCCCGGAATCCTTCCAGGAGTTTCTTCCCCTTAAGCTCCTCGATCATCTGAGCAGCGTCATAGTCATCGATGGGGACGACACGGAACGACACATCCTTGTACAACTCGGTGAAGATCCCACCGATCCCGCACATGATGGACAGGCCGAACGTCGGGTCCTGCACCAGACCAACGATCATCTCCACGCCTTTCTCCTCCATCTGATCCACTAACAAATCCTCTGTCGGGAACCTCTGACGGAACTCCCTGAATGTTTTCTTCAGCTCGTCGCTGTTTAGAATGTTCAACCGCACACCGCCGACATCGGTCTTATGCAGAATCTTCGATGAGCAGACCTTCAGGGCGACTGGAAACCGCACAGAAAGTTTCTCAAGGTCCTTTTCTGTTCGAACCACCTGATAGCGGGTCGTCGGAATCCCATATGCATGAAGAAGGTCTTTTACTTCGTTTTCCGCAAACGCACCGGTCCTACCTGCAACCAGTTTCTTCACAGCCGCGTTCATCGCTACTCCTTCTTCCGGTTATCGATAACCCGTTTTGCCTTTAAACCTGTTTCGAGAATCGTATTCGGCGGTAACACATCAACCCTAGGTGTGAACACGATCACGGATTGAATGTCGACTTTCAGCTTCGCCGCCAGCTGCTCCATATCAGCGACGCTCAGCCGCTGCTTGGTCTCCACCTCGACCGTGAGCAGGTCAACGTCATGTTCCGTGGTCAGCACCATCCGCCAGTTCCCACCGACCAACACATTGTTCATCAGCACCGATTCGATCTGACCAGGGTAGATGTTCGTCCCCCGGATGATGATCATATCATCGGAACGACCCTTAATCATCGAATGTCGAACATGGGTACGACCACAGGAGCACACCGCTTGATCATAGAGTTTCGCGATATCCCTGGTCAGATACCGCAACAGCGGCATCCCTTCTTTCGTAAGCGTTGTCAGAACAATCTCCCCTTCCTCCTCTGCTTCAACAGGCTCAAGCGTGAGGGGATCGACACATTCAACAAGGAAATGATCCTCCCAGAGATGCAATCCGTCATGCTGGTCACAGTCCGTGGATACACCAGGGCCGCACATCTCAGTCAGCCCATAGATATCATGCACATCCATCTCCCAGATCTCCATGATCCGTTTCTTCAGACCAGGGGTGAACATCTCCGCGCCGAACAATCCGTCCCTCACCTTCAGACGTTTTGGATCAAGACCCATCTCCAAAGCGACTTGACTCAGACGCATCGCATAGGACGCGACCCCGGAAATAAACGTCGTCCCATAATACTCCATAAGCTTGATCTGCCGCTCCGACTGCCCCTTCCCCGAGGGGATCACCAGCGCCCCGATCTTCTGCGCACCATAGTGAAACCCGAATGCACCCGTGAACGTCCCGTACGGGATCGGGTTCTGGAAGATATCTTTTTTCGTCAGACCGGACATGGACAGACACCGCGCCATCACCTCGGACCAGACCTCCAGGTCACCCCGGGTGTAACACGCTGTCACCGGAACACCGGTCGTCCCTGAGGACGCATGCAGCTCGATGCAGTTGTCCAGTGACGTCGTCATCATCCCAAAAGGAGCGTTCTTTCGAAGATCATCCTTGGTGGTAAACGGCAGTTTCCTGATATCAGCGAGGGTTTTGATATCCGCTGGTTTGACTCCAAGCTCCTTGAATTTCTTCTGATAATGCGGCACCGTCTCATACACCAGATGCACGGTTTTCTGCAACCGCTCCAGCTGCAATTCCTGGATTTTCTTCCGTGATAAGGTCTCCATTTTCGTGTTGAAAAGATGATCCATAACACTCCCACGACCCCTATCTCTTGATTCTTTATTAAGGTTGATGACCTCTCAGGAATAAGAAACAAGGGGAAAACAAAGGTTATAAAAGTAGAACCAGGTTATAAAAATAAAGAAAGGGGGAAGTCACTGAATAAAAAAGGATTGACCTGGGGATTATTTCTTTTATTGATCAGTACAAGTATCATTCCACTTTCAGCACAGGATATGGAGAAACCATCTCAACCAACATCAAACGGAGGTTGGTTGTATGTTGGGGGGAGCGGCCCAGGGAATTATACGACAATTCAGAATGCGATTGACAACGCAAGCGACGGGGATACAGTGTTCGTTTTCAATGGAACGTATGTTGGATATGTCNNGGATATTTTGCATTTACTGTTTCTATTATTACTGATCGGGTGAACATGAGTGACTTTAACATTCAAAATGATGCGTGCCGAGGTGAGGGCGTGAGAATAGATTCATCCTACAACAACGTTATCAATAACATCATAGACCTTCCCAATGATAGAATACGACTTTTTGGTCATAGCAATACTATCGCTGGTAACACCATAATAAACACGTATCTCTACACTTCCGGTGATGACAATATCATCTCGGGTAATATTTTCACAAATAACTATAATCATCCTCTTGCAAATGACTATTATGGCATCTACTTAATGGATTGTTGGAACAACATCATTTCAAATAATTCTTTTTTTAACTCCGGGGTATTTATTTCCTTGGATAATGTTTGTAATAATATTGTAACAAATAATATGGTAAACGGCAAACCACTTGTCTATCTCTATAATGAATCCAATCGATTACTCGATGATGATGCAGGGCAAATCATTCTAGTAAATTGCACCAATATCACAATACAAAACCAAGAACTATTCAATACAACAGTCGGTATCCAAATCGCAACATCCAATTCCTGTGCCATCGTATCTAACATCATCACAGGGAACCATTATGGCATCTGCCTCAACGGTTGGAATAACACCATATATGACAACAATATCACAAACAATTATTATGGCATCGAGCTCTCTGGTGACAACAACACTATCTCTGATACCATCATCTCAAACAACCGTGGTGCCATCTACCTAGATTATTCCGCCGATTACAACACTATCATCGATAACACTCTCGCATATAATCATAATAGTATTCTACTGGATTACGGGAGTGATTTCAACAACGTTATCAATAACACCATTACAAACAGCAAGGATGAGATACTGATATCTGGCGACAACAACACCATCGCTGGGAACACCATCACAAACACTAACGATTCTGGTATATGGATTATGTACAGTGATTACATCACCATCATCGATAACACAATCACGAACAGCAACGGTTGTGGCATAATTGCTATTCAAAGTAATCACGACACCATCATCAAGAATACTATCACAAATTCCATCTATGATGGTATTGATGTATATGGTAACAACGCTACAATCTCTAATAATACTATCACAAACGCAACCTATGATGGGATAATTCTCGAAGGTGACAACGCCACTATCTCTGAGAACACTATCACAAACAACATGTATGACGGCATTCTTCTTCTTGGTAATCGCAACACGGTCTCTGCAAACACCATCAGCTACAACAATAACGGTATCTACGTCTATCAACACAGGTTCAACACACTCATGGGTAATACTATTACATGGAACAACGGGTCTGGTATCTACCTGAATTGTTCCAGCAACAACAGTATCTCTAGAAACAGCATCTCAAAAAATAGACACGGCATCTATTTCGTTTCATCGACCAACAATACTGTCCTTCAAAACAACTTTCTGAGAAACATACGACATGCTCTTTTTGAAAACTGCACAAATAGTTGGAACCAAAATTATTGGGGGAGACCACGGATACTTCCTAAACTCATATTTGGAACAAGAATCCTACAGAACAAATGGACCTTACCACCATTTGATATTGACTGGCATCCCGCATTCAGACCCTATGACATTGGAGGGTGATATTGAATGAAAGATACCTGGATGAAGAAAGGATTAGCGGTGGAATTATTCTGCTGTTTGTCGGGATTTCTTTCATTTCCGCTTCTGAGATCCCTTTTAGGATTATAGCTAACAAAGAGAGGCATAAGAAGGAAGGATAATGACAAAATATTGCAAAATTTGCGGCTCTGAGCTCCCTGATGATTTCCCAACAGACATCTGCTACGACTGTCAAAGTATCATGAGCTAAAGAAATTTCCTGAAGGAATAAAATTATTATAGGAGAAGTTACTTATAAATATGGAAAGGGGCGGAATGATTTGGAAAACTATCCTCAATTAAGCAAAGCCATGGCGTTTATTATCATCCTTTTATTCGCCGGGTTAACGATCAGCCCGGCACTCCCCGCGTCAGCTACAAAGAACGCTCCGATGAATGAACAAGTCGACCTCATCATCAATGATGACGGGAGTGGAAACCCAACCGATAACGCAGTCGATGTCCCGCCGTATATCCCTGATTCCGGAATCACGCCAACGCTCACCATCAATTTCACGATCGTAGGAACGAACAGCTCGGAAACCACGGCTTTTTACGGTGATGACCCCTGGGAGGACTGGAAGAACATCACCGTAACTGGAGACCTCCTCCACCCTGTCAATGATACGACGCTGTATCATGTTGGAACGAAAGGGGATTGGAATTGTGATGTTACACCGACAAAACCGGGAGGCGCCATCGTCCTGAGCATCGATTGGCCAGGGAACGGCTCAGCTACAGAGACTCTCCAAATCGTCAACGGGACGTTCGTACGTCCTGCGGTGGACTCTTTTCCATGGGGATTGGATTTTAAAATCATCGTCACTATAACAGATATGGATGGGTCTGCGATAAAAAACGCAAAGGTGTACCTCATCTGGGAAGAAGATGATTACGAGTTTAATGAAACAGAAGGGAATAACAAGATAGGGAATGGAGCGAACGGCGAATATTGGTTCTGGATACGACAAGAGGACCAGGGGGATCTTCCTCCGAAGAATATTACCTTTGCTGCGCAGTGGTACGGAGATTTCGGGGGATATGCAAAAGTCATGATGGAACGACCGAACAATCCACCCCTTGTCTTTGTCGATGATGACTACAATAGTTCGACACCAGGATGGGGGTACAATCATTTCAATACCATCCAAGACGGAACCAACGCGGTGGAAACGAATGGAACGGTCCTTGTCTCTAACGGGACGTATGCTGAAAGCATCCTGATTAACAAATCCCTCGATCTCCTCGGGGAAAACAAGAACACAACTCGCATTCTCGGAACCGGTAACGGCACAGGCGTCAACATCACAGCAAATAATGTGACGATCAGTGGATTTACCATTCAGAATTACACGAAGGGATATGGAATTATCATAGCATCCAGTATGAACCGGATCACGAACAACATCATTTCAGATACCATTGGAGGCATCGTCATATTTTGGAATCCATTTGAACCTACCTATCCAAACAATGGATTTAACATGGTCACAGAGAACCTTCTAATCCGTAACGAGGGGTTCGGTATTGTTGTCAGTGGCAAAAATAACACTATCCTTCGCAATAGTATTTCTCAATCTGAGTATGGGATCATGGTGGAAATAGCTGAGTCAAATAACATCTCACAGAACCATATCTCTGATAACGACAACGGTATCGTTATTATGATATCGTACGATACGATGATTTATCAAAACACTATTTCGAAGAATCTAGAACTTGGCTTGTTTGATTTTTGCACATCATCAACGATCATCCGTCAGAATAATTTTATAGAGAACGG
Source organism: Methanobacteriota archaeon (assembly GCA_017885605.1). Taxonomy (GTDB): domain Archaea; phylum Thermoplasmatota; class E2; order DHVEG-1; family DHVEG-1; genus SM1-50. Next base: position 34,951 of record JAFNFT010000063.1, read on the forward strand.
TCACCATGCGTATTTCCATCAGGCAGTAATTTTAAGGCTAAGGTTTTTTAAAAATTATTTTGATTTTCCAATTACCCGCAGCATCTGGGATGGCAATTATTGGGAGAAATCACGGATACTACCATACCCCATTCCGGGATTGGTCAGTCTAAACAGTGGGTTTGTTAACGACCCCCCGTATCGTTTTAATTTTTTCCAGATTGACAGACATCCAGCCAAAACCCCCTATGACATCCCCGGAGCACGATAATGACCTATGGAAAAAAAATCATAGGAATATTTGGAATTATTTTTCTTTTCATCGGTGTCGCTATCGCACCACATATTAACGTCAACGTTGCCAAAGCATCAGGAGAAAACCATCTTATTGAAATCTCTACGCAAGTCTGCGACATCACGGACGACACTACGCATACAATCCAATTAACAAAACAACAAGTCGAGGAAGTACAAACAATATTTGACAACTTAAAAAATCGTTTATCAACCGCAGAGTCCACGGAGGAGACACAAAACATATTCAATGACACGATCATCGAACTGGACAGATACAACCTGTTACCTGAGGGCATGAGCATTGAACAGGCGCAACGCCTGGTTGACCATGCAACGAATCATCATCAAATGATCACACCCCTTCAGAAACTCTTCGCAGTGCCAGCAGCAGGGACGATACAGAACTCGTTCTGCTCCATCGCAGGAAACACTAGCAACACGCATTTTGCAAAGCTTGCGAAACGAACAGCGCTACTCCTCTATTACATCGTCGATTACTACGCGGGAAACACTCCCTTAGTCACGGCTGCTACCGCCCTGTATGTCGTCTTTAATGAAATCGCAAAGATCAATCAGATGATCCTACGACAGAACGGGTATCATTTCGGTGTCTGCCTCTATTTTGGCAATTATCATTATTCACCATACCCGGACTGGTTATCCCCCGCCCAAGGCTGGCTCTCGACGAACGGAGCCAGCGGAAAACAGAACATCACAGGCTCTATCTGGGGACAAAAAATGACAGGCGGATGGCAACCACTCGACGACTGGTACATGAACTACACGTGGAGAGGATGCCTTGGATTTTCAGGATTGATCATTTACGCTGGCACAGACAGCGCGTACTATCTTGGCTCCGCTTTGTCTGTCAACGTCGGTCCGAACCGCCCGTAAGCTTCTGAACACACACCCAAGAAACTTATTTAAAGACACGCTTCTTCAAAACAACGACCTATGGATACACAACTCATGCCATGTGGATGGCAACTGCATCATCATGAACAATTGTTCATCAAGGCGAACAGCGGTGCGCCCACCATTCGACTCAAGTTCTACCATTACCCCTCCTACCGACAAACCGTGATCCNNTTCCAACAAAAGGTTCGAACGAAAGCAACAATCTCCCTCGACCGGATCATCTCCATCTACCCAACCCCCTCGACAGTCTCACCGCACACCTATTGGGGGCGGATCTCAGACGTCCCTCAAGCCCTCCAGAGAAAATACACACAAAGCTTCACCTACTGGCCGGTCGACTCGCCAGCAATCCAGGACATCTCGCAAGAAACTTGGTTTTCCACAGATGATCTTCTCACCTGGGTGCACGCAGCCTACAACTACATCACCCTGAAGATAAAATACCCTGAGAAACAGGACAAACGCCTTGGCGCGGACCAAGTGCTCCGCACCGGGAGTGGGGACTGCGATGAGTTCACCGACCTGTTCATCACCCTAGCAAGGATACGCGGGATTCCTTGCCGACGATTAACCGGCTATTTCATCCATCATGCGAACAACGAGGCGGAACCGCACGCCTGGGCAGAGCTCCTCTCACCAGCTCATGGATGGGTCCCGATCGACATCGCGTTACGGAACATTGGGCACCATACCATCAACTACGTGATTGGGAAGATTGAGGAATTCAACCCATCGCTTCTTGATTATCAAATCCTGCGGCAAACCCTCGCGGTCCATTATCATTGGGAACGACCATCTCCTCACGTGACACCCTTATTCGAAAATAAAGAAAAAATCGAAGGAAATCATCCTTGAATCAAGGTTGAAAGAATATTCTTATTTCACTCCGATGACGACGAACAAAAAGAGGAAACCGGATGCTGTTTTTGTAACTGGCATCTCATCAGGTACCTCGACAGTGACAGTAATAATGACTCTCCCGAACCCAAACACTGGTTTGTCTGCAACGACAGTCGATTCACCTGTTGGAAGTGAAGCAATCGTTCCGGACTTTAGTTTCCCAAGGAGAACGAACCCACTATCAAGGGCGATGCTCCAATTCATGGAAGTGACATTCAATGTTCCTTTGTTGTGGATTTCTGCACTCACCCCCAACACGCCTCCGGTGATATTCCCGATCTCTACAATCGTGCTCCCCTCAGGGAACACCGCGATGTAATCATCCTTTGTCTCCGTGTCTGATATATCTCCATCAGAAACCGTCAACGACACCGTATACATCCCTACTTCAGTGTACGTCCATGTGGGGTTCTGATTGTTTGAATCAATGATTCCATCGTTCTCAAAATCCCATTCCCAGGAGGCAATCGTAGTGTTTTCAGCGGTAGAAAGATCCGTGAACTGCACGAGTAACGGACCAGTTCCAGAAAGGGGAGCAGCTGTAAATTCTGCAATGATTTTCACCGGATGTTGCGTCGCGTTCTCACCACCGGAGAGACATTTGACCTTTCCATTTCTCCCACCAGCCACCATCTCCATAGAATAATCACCGATGACATCAGGGATGCTTGCGATCGCATCCACCGCCTCACCATATGAGATTTTCTTCAACTCAGAGCCGTTCATTCCATTGAGGAAATACACATAATTGGAATTATACAAGGTCCCCACAAGCACATCATCGATGCTATCCCCGGTGATGTCTGCGATCCGTGCGACGTTCCACGGCTGGTCTGCTACTCCATGAGACCAGATCACCCCGCCGGTGTACCCATCAATGACCTGGGTCGTTGTCGTGGTGCTATGCGCAGGGATGATATCAGAATACCCATTGCCGTTCACATCACCAAGTGTTTCTAAACGGGTGATGATCACACTCCCGATGGAAAGGGTATACACCTGCGACCCAGTCGCAGCATTCAGACCGTAGATATGTCCTGAGAAATCACCGATGATCACATCCTGTACCCCATCACCAGTCACATCATCGAGCTGTTCGACACCCCAGACTGAGGACCCTGCGGCTGTAAATGTCCACATCAGGGCACCAGTGGCTCCATTAATCCCCTTTCCGTATCCAGTGGATTCTGCATCATTGGAACATCCTGCGAGCACATCAGGCACGCCATCACCAGTGAAATCTTCAACACCCATGGCTGCAAACCCTGGTCCACCTAAGGGCCGCTCCCATAAGGACACCCCAGTCAAACCGTTCAGACAATAGACTCGTTTTGGACCGGTCTCAGAAGAATCATCACCAGTTGCTGCGACGACATCAAGGACCCCGTCATTGTTAAAATCATAGCGACAATCCACCTGATAGACCCATCCACCATCACCGTATTCGTGGGTATCATGCGTCCAAATCGTCTGACCATCTAAACCGGAGAGACAGCGAATCAGCCGAGCCCCACCAGTTGCTCCGACCACACAATCATTGTACCCGTCCCCGTTGATGTCTTCGGTTATCGCCAGACCGTGCTGCTGATAGATATTCCCAGAATAGATCTCATGGGTCCACAGGACATCTCCTGAACCATCTGCGTATCCACTGAAACAGCGAATATTGTTATCCTCAGAGCAAATAACGACATCGTCCCATCCATCATCATTGATATCATCGAGTGCAGCGATCGCTTTCGGACTATTATCGGATCCTCCGCTGATAGTATACTGCCAGATAAGAGTGCCAATAGGATAGTCACCCTTGCCTGCCTCATTGACCAAGCTATCCATCATCGAATAAAATCGGGTCTGTTCTGAGAAAGAAGACTGAGCAGCAGTGTATAGATTAGCAGAGATGTCAGGAGAAGAATCCGGCGACAACAGTCTATCCGGGTCATCCTTCAGATTCACACCAGAGATTCCAACAATCCCAAGCCCACTAAGAAGTACACTCATGCAAATAAAATACGGTATGATGTTTTTCATATTTTTTCCCCTTACCCATTATAAAAGTAAATTTTATATATAAATGTATGCGCACTTTTTTTTCCGACGTCGTATGCTAAAAACCCATGAAAAACAATATTTTGTCATGAAAATTTAAATACTAAAGCAGGTATAATATGTTGGGGATAAACCAAATGAAGAAGAGCAAAATCATTTGTCTTGTTATATGTACGCTGATGATCGTGACTGTTTTCCCTGTCGTTGGTCTTTCAATCCAAACAGGGGAAACGAAGAATGTGACTGCCACGCAACCACGAAATCAACCACCAACACCGGCATATGCACCGATTCCGCCAACAGATGCACTATTGGACTCACCACTGCTACGCGAACGTCCTGAAAAAACAGTAGCGACCATGGATGATACCGTCGTCAGCATCATCGAGCAGGTTGACGAATCCATCTTTCTCAGTTATGAGGAAGATCTGACTGCCAATGGACCACGACCGACAGAAAGTCCTGCCTGTGTCGCAGCAGCAGAATACATATACGACCAATTCCAAAGCATGGGACTTCCCGTACGGTACTGCCCCTGGAGCTATGGAGGGTACGATTCGAATAACGTGGAAGCAACATTGAATGGTACAGATGGAACAAGCGATGACATCTACATCATCTGCGCCCATTACGATACGGTCTCTGCGGGTCCAGGGGCTGATGATGACACCTCAGGGACAGTTGCAGTTTTAATCGCAGCGTTGATCATGAGCCAATACCAATTCAACCATACCATCAAGTTCGTCTGCTTCTCAGGGGAAGAACAAGGCTTGCTCGGAAGCGCGGTCTATGCGGCTGACGCAGCAAATGAAGGCTGGGACATCGTCGGTGTCTTGAACTGCGACATGATCAGTTATGCGGTTACCACCAATGACGGCAAGAACCTTATCGTGTTCGAAAATACCGCCTCAGAATGGCTCTATACCTACACTCTCGGTATCAACACAGAATATGACGAATATATTAATCTGATTCTTACTCATGGAGGATCGACCTGGGGAAGTGATCATAATTCCTTCTGGGATGAAGGATATGATGCGTTGTTCTACTTTGAATTCACCGAGACTCCCTATTACCATACCGCTCAAGATACAATGGCACATATTAATGCGACATATGCAGTAAAAAACATGCGACTCATTCTTGCAACACTGGCAGAACTTGCAGAGGCTGGCCTGCTGAGCAATCCGCCAGCAACACCTGTGCTCACTGGTCCAAATTCCGGGGTCATCGACGTGATGTACACCTTCAACGCTGTCACCACCGAACCAGATGGAGAAAATGTCTATTATTTCTTTGACTGGGATGACGGATCGAATAGCGGATGGCTTGGTCCTTATACCCAAGGACAGCAAATCGCAGCGCAAAAAGCATGGAGTGCAGAAGGGACCTACACGGTTCGTGTCAAAGCAAAAGATATCAATCAAGCCCAAAGCGGATGGTCTGCGCCAATCAGTATGACGATTTTGACAGACCGGCCGCCAAACGCTCCGACCATGACCGGAGCTAGTGAAGGCGAACCAGGGCACTTCTACTTGTATACCTTGACCACCATAGACCCCGACGGGGACATGGTGTATTATTACATCGACTGGGGAGATGGCCAAACGACCGTATGGGTCGGCCCCTACAACTCCGGTGCGATCGCCACAGTGTCTCACCAGTGGACTGAAGAAGGAACCTACACCGTCCAGGCAAAAGCAAAAGACACCCAGGGTATAGAAAGCGGTTGGACGACACTCGAGGTGACAATGCCGGTCAGCGTCGAAAAATACCAAGCAACCCAATTGCATGGATTCTTCGAACACATCAATATGTTGCTCGAAAACCTCGGTCTAAGGCTTTTTAGGTACTAAGAAGGAGAACCCCTCCTCTTTTTCTTTCTTTTAATCATGCAGTCCGTGAATTAATTGACAAAAAAACCTTTCGAGTTGCCGTGCGGCAAAAGTTTTAAATAAAGATTTCCCTTCCTTACCTCCTACTACCAACCAGAATGACAGGTGTAATTTATGGTAAAAAGTATGTACGATTATGTCGGTGATAAATGGAAGAAACCAGATACGTCTTTCAAATCACCGCAGAAAAACAGATTGATTCAGTGGAGACGAGAAGAGAATTTTCTCAAGGTCGATAAGCCGTTACGAGTCGATCGTGCACGATCACTTGGCTATAAAGCAAAACAAGGGTACATCATCGTCCGGGGACATGTGCGACACGGTGGGTTGAACCGCCATCAGATAAAAGGTGGAAGGAAGCCCTCCGCACGAGGAACAAAGAAGCTCACTCCAGCGAAGAGTGCACAACGAATCGTTGAGGAGCGGACAGCGGCTCATTACCCGAACATGGAAGTCCTGAACTCGTACTGGGTCGGAAAAGACGGTATGTACCATTATTATGAAGTCATCTTGGTTGACCCGGCACATCCAGCAATCGTGAATGACCCGAAGATCAACTGGATCTCTGCGTTTCCGAACAGACGACGTGTCCTTCGGGGAAAGACCAGCGCGGGGCAGAAAGGACGAGGGTTGATGTACAAGGGAAAAGGCGCGGAAAAAGTACGCCCAAGCATCCGAGCGCACCAAAGCAAAGGGAAATAAAATTTTTTTTTATCGGACGACCATCACTGGTTTTGCTGCGTATTGAACGACCTTATTAGCGACGCTACCAATCGGGTATTTTCCTAACGTACTGGAACCGCGGCTTCCCAGGACGATCAGATCGCAGCGTAACTCGTTTGCCACATCGATGATCACCGCAGCGATATCTTCGCCTTCTTTGACCATCCCGTTGATCGTGAACCCATGGGATCCGAGATCATGGATGACGTCGTTGATCAACGCATATGCTCGTAGCTTGATGACCTCGTAGGTTTTTTGATCCAAAAGATTCCGATCAGAAGGCAAGGGGATGATTGCGAGAAGAATCAGCTCTCCGTCATCATCGAGAATCATCATTGCTTTGTTTAACGCGTTTTCTGCTCCTTCCGATCCATCAAACCCGACAAGCACCCGTTTCATTGGTTATTTCTTCCTCCAAACCGAGCCGTGCGCGGTATCCTGTATCTCAAAACCAAGGGATTCAAGTTTTTTTCTGATGTCATCTGCGGTTTTGTAGTCTTTCTTCTTGCGTGCATCTTGACGTGCTTCAAGCAACGCCTGCAGGAGTGCATCCATCGTTGGTGAATCAATGATCGTTCCGTAGGACCGTAGCAGCTCTTGCAGTACACTGGTGACCTCAGATTCCTTTTTCAGGGGAGTATGCGTCTGTGGTTGGAACACCGTCAGCACCAAGCCTATTTTCAGGTAGACGCCCAACGCATGTCTGCAGAGCTCTGGATTTGGCGTTGGATGCTGCTCGAAGAACCTGTTGCTTTTATTGACGAACTCAAATAACGAGGCAAACGCCTTGGGGGTGTTGAAATCATCATCCATGGCTGCTTCAAATTCCTCCTGGAATTCTTTGATCGTTGTCAGATACTTCTTCTCAGTCTCCTGCAGCATTGCGAGGGATGGGTTCTGCGGAGAAATCGCTTTCGCATGCTCCTGCAGCCGTTCTTTGACCCGATAGAGACGCTCACGTCCTTTTTCGACATCAGCCAGAGCCTTTTCACTAAAATCAGGGGGGCTGCGATAATGCGCCTGGGCGAAAAACATCCGAAGAACCTCCGCATCCCAGCTCTGAAGAAGATCCTTGATATTGATGATGTTCCCAATGGACTTAGACATCTTCTCCCCATTGATGGTCAGTAAGCCGATATGCATCCAGCATCGCGCAAACTGCTGCCCGGTCGCAGCCTCGGCTTGTGCCACCTCGTTTTCATGGTGCGGGAACTGCAGATCCATCCCACCTCCATGAATGTCAAACGTCGGCCCAAGGATGCTGCAGCTCATCGCAGAGCATTCGATATGCCACCCGGGTCTCCCCGGGCCCCAAGGCGATGACCAGACTGGTTCCCCGGGTTTTGCTTTCTTCCACAGCGCAAAATCCAAGGGATTGCGCTTCTGCTCCCCAGGTTCGATACGGGCGCCTTTTTTCATCTCAGCGATATTCTGACCAGAAAGCTTCCCATAATCACTAAATGATTCAACAGAGAAATACACGTCACCATCAGCGACATATCCGTACCCGTTTTGGATGATTTGTTCAATCATCTGGATCATCTCAGGGATGGCCTCCGATGCTTTCGGGTACAGATCAGCCCGTTGGACACCTAGCGTATCAAGATCAGTAAGACATCGATCAGTGAACCGCTGTGAGTACACCAGAGGATCGACCCCTTGTTTGTGCGCGGCTGCGATGATCTTATCATCGACATCTGTGATGTTCTGCACATAAAAAACCGTATATCCCTTGTATTCAAAGTACCGGCGGATCACATCAAAGGCGACATAGGTACGCGCATGACCGATATGGGCATCACTATAGACGGTCATCCCGCAGACATACATCTTCACCTTGCCAGTCTCAATAGATGTAAAAGGATCTTTTTTCCTCGTGAGCGTATTATAGATGTGTACGGTCATCTCCTGCACGCAACGTCTCTGGCTAATGGATAGAAAAATATATACTTTATGGGTGTTTTAGTGGTATCGCATACTATTTTCCGTTTCGATTGATTTATGTTAACCCAATTTAAAGAAACAGCAGATGAAGTAAAATTGGTAAAAAACTATTTATATGTTACCCACTTAGATAATAAGGGGATACTATCGTGCAGAAACGCAGATCATCTCCGTTATTGACATTGAACTATTTCACTGATGTTAGAATGCATAGTTTATTCGTTATTTTTTTATTGATAGCAGCATGGTTTGTCCCACTATCTTCATCTTCTCAGGTGATGAATCGAAATGCTCAACTCATTACAAACAGTATTGATGGTCAAATCTTATTCGCACCGATTGACTCTAGTATGACGTATTTAATCGATAATACCGGGGTTGTGAATCATACCTGGTCAAGCAGTTTTTTACCCGGTGTTGCCGTAGTTTGGTTAGGTGACGGAACGATTCTTCGGACCATACGAGTTGATGTTGGGCCTGGTGGTGGAGGGGCAGGTGGGGGTGTCCAGAAAGTAGAATGGGATGGGACTGTTGTCTGGGATTTCCGATACAATACCAACGGAGTTCTTACGCATCATGATGTGAAAACATTACCCAATGGTAATGTATTATTGATAGCATGGGAGACAAAAACCCGTGATGAGGCTATTGCAGCTGGACGTAACCCAAGTAATGTTTGGAGTAGCGGTCTTATGCCTGATCATATTATTGAAGTAAAACCGACCGGTCCAACAAGCGGGGATATCGTCTGGGAATGGCATATCTGGGATCATCTCATCCAGGATTATGACCCTTCGAAAACAAATTTCGGTGCAGTAGCAGATCACCCAGAATTAGTGGATATTAACTACGGGGTGGATCTCATGTCCATGGTCGATTGGCTGCATACCAACTCCGTTGATTATAACGAAGAATTCGACCAGATACTCCTCAGCATCCATAATTTCAATGAAATCTGGGTGATTGATCATAGTTCCACCACGGAAGAGGCTACAGGTCATACCGGTGGGAATAGCGGCAAAGGAGGCGATCTTCTCTATCGATGGGGGAACCCAGATGCGTACCGTGCGGGTACCGCAACTGATCAAAAATTCTTTGGCCAACATGACGCGACATGGATCAAGCCTGGTTGCCCTGGTGAAGGCAACATCCTTGTTTTTAACAACGGAGCAAACCGTCCAACTGGATGGTATTCCTCTATCGATGAAATTGCACCTCCAGTTGATGCTTCTGGAAATTATTATCTTGAATCAGGCTCAGCATATGGACCTGAAGCTCAAACATGGATCTATACCGCAGATCCTCCACAAAGTTTCGTTGCCGGTATTCTCTCCGGCGCGGAACGCCTTCAGACGGGTAACACACTCATCTGTGACGGGGTCGCAGGACGATTTTTCGAAGTCACACCAGCGGGGACAACCATCTGGCAGTACGTGAACCCCTACCCGACTCCTAGTCTGAATAACGTGTTCAAGATCATCTACATCCCACCAGAAGCACCACCAGAACCCAACGTCCCAAATTTAGATTGCTCTGGAAGTCTCTCATGGACTGATGTGGAACCAGGCGCCACCGTGATTGGAACATTTCAAGTACACAATATCGGAGATACGGGATCATTATTGAACTGGACGATAAATGGCTCATCAATTACTTGGGGGACATGGTCCTATATTCCTCAAGACGGAGAGAACCTTACCCCAGAGGAGGGACCAGTGATCGTACAGGTATCCGTGATTGCTCCTGACGAACCAGATTCAGATTTTGAAGGATATTTACGGGTAGAAAATCAACAGAATCCTAATGATTTCAATGTAATTCCGGTTTCTCTGATCACACCGACTCAGAGGCATCACGTTCAGGGAACATTTCAAGAGAGTCTGTTGTACAAGATACTCCGTCATTCGTTAATCAGTGATTTATTATTTCTTAGAACACTTTTAATAAATCATAGATTTTTATTAAATTAAAACTCTTCCATGTCGATTTTTGTCAGTTTTTACATTCTCCTCTCCTTACTTTCGGAACTACTGAATCAACCTTTACTTTTATATACGAGTAGTTTATTAGGGAGTTCCCTTAAGAATCGATAGCGGAGTGTAAAGAATGGCACGAATCCACGCGAGAACAAAAGGTAAATCAGGTTCCACCCATCCCATGCGGGAAAAACACCCAGAATGGAGCTCGCTGAACCCCCGAGAAATCGAAGGACGCATCATGGAGCTGGCAAAAGCAGAGAAGTCCACCAGTGAGATCGGCATGATCCTGCGAGACCAATACGCGGTTCCTGATGTAAAAATCGCGACGGGAAAAACGATTACACAGATCCTTAAGCAGAACAAGATTACCCCGGAGATCCCTGAGGATTTGCAGAGTCTGATCAAAACCGCGTTGAAACTGAAGAAACACATTGATCAACATAAGAAGGATTTGAAAACAAAACGGAGCCTGTCTCTGACAGAGTCAAAGATTCGCCGTTTAATGAAATACTATCGTCGTGAACAGCGACTTCCCGAGGGATGGAAGTACAGCTTAGATCAAGCAAAGCTCATGTTCGAATAAGAAATCTTCCAGTATCTTTTTAGCCTGGAACATGTTTTTCGTTCTGTAGTGTAGAGTACATTCTATGGCAGAAGATATCTCCCAAGCTTGTCAGGATGCAGCATCCATGCTGCGGTCCCTTCCTCGATCACGACGAATTCGAGTGGTGTCCCATTACGATGCAGATGGGATCGCTGCGGCAGGGGTGCTCTGCACCGCGGTGTACCGAGCCGGCTTCGAGTTTCATGCGTCATTGATGCGCAACCCGTTTACGAAAGGCTTCGACCGATTGAAAAGCGAGCATAACGAGTTGATTGTTTTTTCTGACATGGGAAGTGGTCAGATCGAGACTATTGAATCGTTTGGCTGCAAAGCAATCATCCTTGATCATCATCAGTATCTCACCACCCAGACGTCGAAGAACATCATACAGATCAACGCGAACCTCTTTGGTGCTGATGGGAACTACGAGGTCTCTGGTGCGACCTTAAGCTATCTGTTTGCGACCGCACTCGACCCAGGAAACGAGGACCTTGCACCGCTTGCCTTAGCAGGAGCAACTGGTGATAAACAGTTCATCGGTGGCGTGCGCGGATTGAACAAAACCATCCTTGAGAATGCGCTACAGAAAGGATTCCTCACGGAACAGACCAGCATCAAACTGTACGGAGAGACAATCGAGGACGCCTTGTATTATTCTGTGGACCCGTACTATCCAGGGCTTTCCGGGAACCGACAAAAAATCGAAACGATACTGGAACAATTCAACATACAGAAAACAACACCCATCAAGGAAATCCCCCCGGAGGCAATGACCAAGATACACTCCTATCTCCTGTTTTTATTACTCAAAGCAGGGTGCCAACAGAACATCATAGATATGACCATACGAAAACGGTACATCGCATCAAAAGGCTGGGAATTAGAGCGGTTTGCTGACCTGCTCGATGCGTGTGGGAAAAACGGGTACCGGAGCCTTGGTCTGTCTCTTTGTCTTGGTGATGGCACCACATGGAAAGACGCCCTCCAAGTCGAAAAAGACTATAAACAAAAACTCCTCGACGGCCTTCAAGCGTTAGAACATGGTGGTATCCAAGAGACCGAGGGATTGCGGTATTTCTACTCAGATAATTCATCGCTTGGTGGCGTGATTGCGGGAATCGCGATGAACTACGTGCTTGATGAGAAGAAACCGCTGTTTTCTCTGACGCGAAAAGAAGCCGATGATGAAGTACACATCTCATGTCGGGGGAACCAACAACTCGTCATGCACGGCCTTGACCTTGCTGCTGCGATGAAAACCGTCGCCGGGGAACTTGGTGGGTTTGGTGGTGGTCATAAGATTGCTGCTGGTGCTACGATCATGTTTGGGAAAGAAAAAGAGTTCTTACAGAAGGTTGATCTGATGCTTGTTCAGCAAATGCGAGGGTAACATGAAAGCGTTCTGTACCCTCACCTTGGAGTTTGAGAACCCGGAAAAAGCAAAAAAGGTTCTGCGGTCCGTTCAGGCGGATGACCAGGGGTTCGTGACATCAAAGGTGACGGGAAAGACACTGGAGGCGGTCGTGGAAAGTACGTCTGTTTCCTCGTTGCTTCATACGCTTGATGATTATCTCGCCTGTGTCTCGGTTGCTGCTGAGATTGTAAAGAAATAGCGAGATGACAAGACCTGTTTCATTTATTTTGTTGAAAAGGTACCTCTCTTGCTTTCTGTTATTTCTCGTATTGAAAATAAATATCGGTAACAATATTTAAATACGTCTGTATCGTTCTAAATCTAAGGGAAAAAATTTTTAGAGGAAGGAAGAATGAAAAAGAAAGTCGTAGGGTTTGTAATTTTTCTGCTGCTGATGGGAACGACCGTACCATTGATAGCGTCTTCATATGACAACAATCATCCTGTTCTTGCCGATGAGACCATCCAAGAAGAGAACTGCGGTTGTGAATCAGATCAGGTTCTCACCTATCAAATAACCTTGGATGATACGGTAGGTCAATCACCAAAACCAGTAATTGCACATGATTTACCACCATATTTCAACTGGAAAGATGTGGATGGTGTTGATTGGACAACGACAGCCAAAGACCAAGGCAATTGCGGGAGTTGCTGGGATTTCGCGGCAATCGGAGCATTGGAAAGCATCATCCAAATACGGGAAGGATGCGCTGGATTGAATCTTGATCTTTCTGAGCAGTACGTCCTGTCTTGTTTGCATGCTGCAGGGAGCTGCAATGGAGGGTGGGCGTACAATGCATATAAATATATCAAAAGTAACAGTTCTTCTGGGAACTACTGCAACGGGATCATCCCGGAATTCTGCTTCCCCTATCAGGTCAATGACGATGTACCCTGTTCAAATGCCAGCCCAGACTGGAGTAATTTCCTCATACCACTCTCCACCTACGGACGATGGGTGCCAGACGGCAGCGTCGAGGATCGCAATGCGATCAAAACCCAGATCATGGAATCAGGGCCGGTCGTCGCAACCATGCTGTTCACCTACTCTGCCCATGGCTCAGAGAATCTGGAAGAATGGGGCTACACTCATAATAATCCCACAGACTATTATCCGTATCCTGGTCCTATTCAAGGTACCAACCATCAGGTCGTCCTTGTCGGATGGAACGACGACCTCTCCATCCCAAACGGCGGGTACTGGATCGTGAAAAACAGCATTAGCGAAGAATGGGGCTATGATGGGTTTTTCAACCTTGAATACGGCAGCCTCAACATCGACAAGACCGATATCAATTGGGTTGATTATGATCAAGAAAATTACAGTAACTGGGTACCGGTCGCACGCATCACTACATCCACCCAGGGTCAGACGCTGTTCGACGGAAGCGAGAGCTTCGATCATGAGGGAACTATCGTGTCATACGCATGGGACTTTGGTGATGGGAGCACCGCGACAGGAGTGACTACTACCCATACCTATGATGCCCCAGGGATCTATCTTACCAAACTCACCGTCACGGATAACGCCAGTAACACGGACACGGAGACGGTCTGGGTGTTCATCAACGCAGAAAACCATCCGCCACGGACGCCCTGGCTGCTTGGACGTAGAAATGGGGAGAACGACACCGCATATCGGTACACGTTCTGGGCGACGGATCCTGACGGGGATGACCTGTATTATTACCTGAACTGGGGTGACACCTACTGGGACGGCGGAGCAGTCGGATGGATAGGGCCATATAAATCTGGTGAGAAGGTCACCTTGGAAAAAACCTGGGCGGAAAAAGGCAACTACACGGTGCGTGTGAAAGCATCCGATCGATACGATGCGAAAAGCACATGGGCGACTCTGAAGGTGACCATGCCAGTTTCGTATAATCTTCCTGTCCATTGGTTCTTGGAACAATTGCTTGCGCGATACCCTCATGCGTTTCCGATCCTTCGCTTCCTTCTCAGGTAATAAACCAAACATTTTTTCCCTTTTTTTATCCTCCAGTACACTCTCTAATTTTTTATGTAATACCAATGGTGTTGTCCGCATCATGCTCATAAGAATTAAGTATCTATGGAAGGATAACCTGCCGATGATGCGATTTGCGTTACAAGCCAGATTCACACTGAGCGGTGATGTCTCAGGATTGACAAAAGAATTTGAGAAATTCATCGCAGAGACGAACGAATCGATTTTGAAGAAAGGCCCAGAGAAACTTGCAGTGATCGAGAAGTATGCAATCGAAAAAGGGACACTGTCTTTGTTCATTACATCTGAAGGGACGCTCCGCCCGCATAACGCGCTGTTACAGATTAAAAACGCGCTGAGCAAGGATCTGGGGAAGACCCATCATGTGGGCGTGCGTGGCATCACCATTGAAAATTATATGATTTCTTTTGATCTTGCGCATGAGCCGCTCAAGGAGGTCACCATCCCGTTCGCTGAGGTAAAAATTCAAGGGAAACAAGCGACGATGGTACTATCAGATGTGTCCGAGGAGTTCCTCCGCAGGAACTACATCGACCGGATGATGAACCGGGTAAAGGAGAAAGTCGAGAACCAGTATTACGAGGGGAAAGCAGAGTTCTGGAAACTGATCTGGAAATCAAAGGAGAAACCATCGATATGGACACAAGACCCTACCGAGCAGATGGAGAGCCTTGGATGGCTCAAACAGGGTCCGACGAAAGGAAAATGGTTCTACCGGCCCCAGGCAGCAGCGATCCTGAAAACCATGGAGCATATCGCTATCAAGGAGGTCCTTGAGCCTCTGGGTTTCCAGGAGGTCATCGAGTCCCATATCAAACCATTTGAGATCTGGCTGAAAACCGGTCATATGGAGGGCATGCCGTACGAGTTCTATTATGTCGCGGAGCCGAAAACCAGGGATGCAAAGGACTGGGAACGGTTCATTGATCTGACGAAAATCACCAAAGAAGTCCCAGTCGAGGAGCTGCAGAAGAACCTGTCCGCACCCACTGCTGGTATCTGTTATGCACAATGTCCGATGATCTACTGGTCGTTCAAAGGCAAAACGATAGCGGAGACATCCCTTCCTGTGTCGGTGTATGATAAGACCGCTATCTCAGCGCGGTACGAGTCCGGGGGACGCCATGGGATCGAACGGGTCGATGAGTTCCATCGAATCGAACCAGTCTACATCGGGACACGGGAGCAGCTGCTCTCATTGCGAGAAAAACTCCTGGAGCGATACAAACACGTGTTCAACGATATCTTCGATTTGGAATGGCGGATGGCATGGGTCACCCCCTGGTACATGCAGCAGGCCGGGAAGATCGCTGACGAGGGCACCCAGGATACCGGGACGATTGATTTTGAGGCGTACATGCCGTACCGAGGGACCCGGCAGGACTCGGAGTGGCTGGAGTTCCAGAACCTCAGCATCCTAGGAGATAAGTACATCACCGCGTTCAACATCAAGGCGCAAAAAAGCGTGCTGTGGAGTGGCTGCTCCGGGATCGGCCTGGAGCGATGGACCACAGCGTTCCTTGCACAGAAAGGGTTGGACCCGAAAAGCTGGCCAGATGGATTTAAAAAATATCTTCAGAACCTTCCTGAAGGGATTCAATTTTTATAAGCAAAGGAGAGAGCATCTCCCAAGCTGCGGTTTGAGAAAATCCAAATAGAAAAAATATTCCTCAGGAAAAAACCTTTTAAAGAAGCATCCCTTCCTGGCCTTCTATGGCGAAGAGACGAAAGGAAGGAACTGATCCAGCAGAGCCTCTTGATTTCCAGATACCGAAGTTCGATGAAGAAGGGTTCATGAAAAAGGAACGGCGGAACATCAAGACCCTGTTCATCTCGTTTCTCTTTGGATTGCTCATCGCGGCCATCTGTTTTGGTTTCTGGGTGCTCCTAGAAGGTAACTTCCTACGCTGGGAGTTAGTCCTCCTCGTCGGTGTCGTAAATTCCGTCTGGATAAAGTACTTGTTCGTTAGGCTGAATATTGACCTGACCGATTTTGGACGCAAAGGCTGGCTCTCCGCTTTTGTCACCTATTTTTTCACCTGGCTGCTTCTTCTAATTGTCCTGGTGAACCCACCGTTCTACGATGGAGAAGCACCACACATCGAAATGGTGGCACTCCCCGGGATGCAAGAACCTGGCGGAACTATCCTGTTTGCTGCGCACATCGTCGACAACGTAGGAATCAACAAAGCAGGGATCACCTTCATGATCACCGATCCAAATGGAACGGTGTACACACCAGAATTCACCTATGAAAACAATATCTTCCGCTATACCTACGAGAACCCAAATAACGTACTTGGTACGTTTAATTACACGGCAATCGCCTCGGATACGAGTAACCGGAAAACCACGATCACCGGAACGTTTACCTATGCTACGGACGTTCTTGATGTATCGGCCCGGTTTACCGAAATATTAAGCACTGATGCGATTGTTATACGGGCTGATGAAGGAATTAGCAAAGAAAATTTCAGGGTGTACTACAAGATAGATAACGGATCCGACATCAACGTCGATCGAAAGGAGACAACCGATAAAGAAAAATATGAAACCACCGCAGAGTTCAAAGGATGGACCGCGAATACCACGGTCAGCGTGTCTGTCTTTGCTGAAGCACGTCATTACTTCCTCAACATCCCTGAAAAGTTCTCCAATACCATCAAAGACACACGCCAATATGCATTTACGACAGCAAATGATCAGAACATCGGAACCGAGGAACCACTCGTGGAATGGAATGCGACCCGAGCGTTACTCCGACAATCACAATTACCAAACACCCTCAACTACATCGTACCCTATCCGATAAGCTCTGGCTCAACACCAGGCTTTGAACTCATCGTCTTTATCGTGGCTATCGTTACGGTCGTGTTCCTGTTCAAACGGAAAAAGAATGACAAGACGACATGAGCGAGATAACCACCTTCTGTCACTCATTCAAAAAGGATTTTACACCCCGGGCACAGAACCCTCGACAACCAGTGCGATGCTGGTCAGAAAAAGACGTCCTTGATGGAACGATTGTTGATGCGTACGTCATTATTCTCAGGACCCGCGGATGCGCCTGGGCACTTTCATCCGGTTGTACGATGTGCGGGTACTTCAACGACAGTATGCTTACTGCTGTTTCTGACGAGGATCTTTTCGCTCAGTTTGAAACCGCCATGCAGAACTACAAGGGTGAAAAGATTGTAAAACTATTCACCTCAGGCAGTTTCCTTGACACTTCTGAAATACCAGCCCCTCTACAACACAAGATCCTCAGTACACTGAGTCAGAATGCAGAAAAAATATCTGTAGAATCACGACCAGAATATGTCACAGAAAAAAGTTTGGGTGCGATTCAGAAAAATATATCGTTAAAAAAATTTGAGGTCGGGATTGGATTGGAAACCTCAAATGATCTGGTGCGAGAAAAAGCAATCAATAAAGGTTTTACGTTTCAAGAGTATAAAAAAGCGGCAGCACTGCTGAAAAAACACAAGGCTCACGTCAAAACCTATGTGCTTCTGAAACCACCATTCTTGACAGAGAAAGAATCCTTAGACGACTGCATAAAAACATCTAAGGATACCGCTCCATATACGGATCTGCTCTCATTGAACCCGACAAACATACAGCGTCATACCGTGGTGGAATATCTCTGGAACCGAAATCAGTACCGGCCACCATGGCTCTGGAGCATCGTTGAGTTTCTACAACAGAGCAAGAGCATCACCGATGCGTTTGTGAAATGCGATGTGGTCGGCGGGGGAAGTATCCGCGGCCCACATAACTGTGGCGACTGTGATAACAAGGTACTCCAGGCGATTGAAGAATTCTCTCTTATACAAAATAAAGAGGTGTTCAGAGGTCTCTCCTGCAGGTGTCAGGAGCAATGGCGCGACCAACTGGACCTGGAGAGCCTCAGTTTCGGCTCCCTGGTTGATTTTACACGGTGGAACCCATGAAACCAATGGTCGAAGAAAACGACATCGTCGTACTCATCGATGAAAACCTGCGGAAAATCATTGTCGATACGAACGGAAAAACCGATAAAATCAGAGGGATCGGGGTCATCGACCCCAAATCACTCGTCGGAAAAGAATATGGAAATAAACTGCAGATCGGCAGTAAACAGTTCTGGCTTCTTGTTCCCTCAGTGCAGGATAAACTGCAGGGACTGCATCGTCAGGCGCAGATCATCTTACCGCGGGATGCGGCACATATCCTGATGAATTGTGCCATCGAACCTGGGCAAAGAGTACTGGAGGCAGGGATCGGGTCAGGCTCGTTGACGATCGCGCTTGCCTCGACAATCGCTCCAAATGGTATGGTCATATCCTATGATATCCGTGAGGAGTTCATCGACCATGCAATGAAGAACCTTACACAAGCAAGTCTAGCCAAATATGTAACCACAAAAATCAAGGATGTCACAGAAGGGATCGATGAAACAGAGCTTGATGCAATCATCCTTGACATCCCAAACCCATGGGTCGCAGTCTCCCATGCATGGAATGCGTTAAAGATCGGAGGATACCTCTGTACCTATTCACCGCTGATCTCCCAGGTGGAACAAACCGTGAGAACCATCGAACAACAGTCCTTCATCGAATGTAAAACCTATGAGAACATCCAGCGGGAGATGATCGTCTCAAAACATGGAACAAGACCAAGTTTCGAGATGCTGGGTCACACCGGGTATCTTACGTTCGCCCGGAAGGTAAAAACCCTCTAAAAGGAGACGTTCTCCAAGAGTAGTTCCGAATGGTTTAAATCTCTTTTCTGTATACACTGGCTCAACAACAATGGAGGATTTTGTTATGACAAAACGCGTGTATAATTTTTATGCAGGGCCAGCGACGTTACCACTTCCCGTCCTGAAAAAAGCACAGGAAGAGCTGCTTGACTTCCATGGGACAGGGATGTCGATTCTTGAGATTTCTCATCGGTCCAAGGAATATGATGAGGTACATAAGAAAGCCTCAGAGCTGCTGAAAGAGCTCATGGGCATCCCCAGTAATTATAAGGTGTTATGGCTGCAGGGTGGTGCATCAACCCAGTTCTTCATGGCACCCCTCAACCTGCAACAAGCAGGAAAACCAATGGAATACGTCTATACCGGTGCATGGGCAAAAAAAGCAATCAAGGAAGCAAAACTCTATGGTGAAGTGAAGATCATCGCCTCCTCAGAGGACCAGAAGTTCACGTACATCCCAAAGAATGTCACCTTCAGTTCGAATGCAGCGTTTGGCCATATCACCGGCAATGAGACCATCGGGGGAATCGAATGGCAGGAATGGCCAAAGATCCCCAGCGACGTCCCCCTTGTCTGTGACATGTCCTCGAATTTCATGGACAAGGTCATCGATGTCAAGAAATTCGGTCTCATCTACGCCGGGGCACAGAAAAACCTTGGCCCCGCAGGAGTCACTGTGGTCATTGTTCGAGAAGACCTTATCAACCGGGTCCCTGAGAATGCACCAACTATGCTGAAGTACAAGACCCATGTGGAAAAAGACTCCTTATACAACACCTGCCCGTGTTTCTCGATCTACTTCTGTGAGCTGGTCTTGGAGCATCTGAAGGCTCTTGGTGGGATCCCAGCGATGGAAAAACAGAATCGGAAAAAAGCAAAACTCGTCTATGATATTATTGACAATTCAAACGGGTTTTATAAAGGCGTAGCAAAACCAGAGTCCCGATCCTTGATGAATATTACCTTTAACCTTGCGACACCCGAGCTTGAAGCAAAATGCGTCGATGAAGCAAAAAAGAAAGGACTGATTGGCCTGAAAGGTCATCGGGATGTCGGTGGTATGCGAGCGTCATTGTACAATGCGATGTCGCTGGAAGGCACCGAAGTGCTCTGTAAATTCTTAAAGGAATTCCAGGAGCAAAACCAGTAACACACTGGTTCTTTTCTCCTTTTTTAATTTTTTTCTTTGAACGAAAACGAATACGGCATTGTCTCAAAAGTCA
>JAFNFT010000064.1 GCA_017885605.1 Methanobacteriota archaeon
CATAAGAGAGCGCAATTCCATGAGAAGGTGTACAGGCTTGAGGATTGGTTGGGGCGGTTAGAGACGGAGTTGAAGAGACCACCCTATGAGCCGGTAGACGTCGTAGAGAAAACATCAAGATCTAGAAAGAAGAAGCAGAAAAGAAAAAATCAATGAATTGTCAAAAATTATTGATTAATTTCTACGTTATTCTCCTAATCATAAAATTAAAAAAAAAATGAGAAAAAAGATAGGGTGTTCTTAATATCCCAATAGGTGTCGTAGTATCGGAAATGCATGCGGGAATCGCTGGAACAATAACTCAAGGCTATGTGGTATCGACTTGTTATATGAATATGGCATGGTCACTGATAGAGTTCCCCAATCACTTTCATTGTTTTGTGTATCCCAAACTTTCGCTCTAATGGAATAGTTACCAGCTGTTGTCCAACTGTGATCGGCTACAAATATAGTTCCATTTGGTTTAGGACCACTGCCGCTACATATCCAACATATATAGGTTGTATTATCGTAACCCGTACCACCCCATTCTATCAGAATTGTTGTTAGACTATCCCCATCTGGGTCAGTGAGAGTAAAATTGTAGTTATATATCGCTCTGATTTTTCCTGAAAGTGGTCCAGTGATTACCGGTGGGTTAGGTTTTTGGTTATCCTTCATCGTGGTTTTCACTATAGATATATCACTGGCAACGTTATTTAGAGCGTATGAAGTCTGACTCAACAGAAACAACATCAATAACGATACACTACAAATTTTTAACATGTTTCTTTTCATAAATATACCCCTATGTAGTAATTAAAACAATTACGATGATATAAATACTTCGACCAATAAAAGGTGAAGACTTTCGCTGTTTTTCGTATACCTTATGACCGTCCTTGGTTAACAGGTTAATAATAAATAGTTCTTTATTTTATTTAAATGTTTGGAAAAGATAAAAATTCATTTTCTCCTTTAAAAACATATCCGAAGAATCTACCTTTTAATATCAAAATCATCCCATCGATTCGCCAGCATAGCCCCCCTCACTGTGTGATGAATAAGTATTTAAGAGACGCAACACCTCTCTTCAAGGGTAAGAAGAAAGAATAAGAATTTCGACCGTGTTGTTTTTCGAAAACAAACCCCGGGGGTTTTTATTTTTTAGCTTGCATGCTTCAGACAGGGATTGTTTGAGGAGGTGTTAGATACATGGCGACTGATGAATATCGAAAGAACCAGAAACTTCGCAAGAACAAACTAAAACGAAAAAACGAGAAAGACTAAAAACAAATCTTTTTTTTCCTTTTTTCTTAATTTTTTATAGTTCTTTGACGGTGTTCGTTCCGTTCTTTCTTTAAAAACTTATCCTTAGAACATATCATATAAGATCAGCATTGAACCCATCAGTGTTGATGAACTTACATTTAAAAATCAATAGAAAAAATATCGCTTTTCGGAATAACTCTTTTAGGTCCTGAAAAATTCTCTATTAACAATACTGAATCACGGTCTTCTATAATGTCACCAGAAAATTTTTCTCCATTAAATAATTTAACGATTGGCATTTATCTCGAACTCCTCGCTCCACCTGGCTGGTTAGTAACTATTCCTTCTTTAAAAACATATCTTTAGAACTCATCGGTGCTGGTGAGCTAAGAATAAGAAAAGTAATTTAGTACACACGTTTTTCTTTTGTCTTTCTCCTATGTTCCTTTCTTTCCTTCTTTGTTAAAGGTTTAGATTTCTTTGCCGGAGATATATCTTTTCCGCCCTTGTCTTTACTCATATCATCTTCCTCTTTTATTCATATTCATAAAGATGGATAGAAAAATCTAGTTAAAATATTTACTTATCCACAACCATAAGATTATCGGACAAGCATTGACACGGTTTTAGGTTATTGTTTTTCCCCAACTAAATATCACGATGGCGACAAGAAGAATTAAACGGGTTAAGACTTCTTTGTGCTTTTCGTTCATTCAATGAACGTATCGATTATTCGATTATATGTTTTTTTTTTTGCGATCATATGAAAAAAAAGAAAAAAAAGAGAAGGTGAACGGTTCTCTTTAAAATTCTAAGACGCCAATGCACCATCCCAATATTATGTGGTTCATCAGGATCCCGTTGAAGTTCGCGGGGATAACCATTTCCTGACCACCATATCGGATACCGGTTGTGCGCTGGCCAATACCTTGACCGACGTAGTGGACTAAGAGACATCTAAATGATATCAATGCTCCCCCGTTTACCTGTTTTGGTTGGGTGAGGGTAATTCCCTGTAAAGTGGTCCAACCGATTTTTCCCGGCTGTGGGTTATTGTTTGTGGTTACTCCTGCTGCTACAGGGATCATGGTCATTAACAACATACATATACATATTCCTACGATTTTGTTTTTCATGTTTTTATTTTCCTCCTTTTCTTTTTTTAATCCATTTTTTTTATTTCTGATTGTCTTGAGAGAAGAGCGGCAGAATTATGGTAGTATACTAAAGGGAATAAGTATGAACAAAAGATATTCTGCCAGCTTTCTTTCCTTTTCCAGATTTTTTCCTCCTCAAAACAATGATTGTATAATATCAATATCTCAACCCATTATTTATATCTTATCATTTGTATTTATTCGCAACAAAAGTTACAAAAAATAACGAGACTAACCCCATCTTAAATATTTCCTTTGATGCAATTTCTTTAAAAATATATCCGTAGAAATAGGTTTCAATTACTGATAACATCCAAAAAGTATATATCTTTACAAAAGCACCAATGATATATGGAGTATTTGTGTGATAGATGTAAGAATCTGGTTGATAGATTACCAGAAAACATCAGAGATAATAAGTTGATATGTCCATATTGTGGTAAAGTCATCAAAACATATGGTATTCTAAAGATACCACCAATTAGTTGGGAAAATTGGAAGAACTTCTTAAACAAAGAAATAAAATTGATAAAATGATTGAAAAAGTAAGAAAAAAATGTAAATAATCACTTGATTTTATATTTTTCATACTTTCTTAAAAACATATCCTTAGAACAAAGAGCATTAAAATGTTTTTAACTCATTCGCACTATAGTGCGTAATTAATTATTCAATTTGTTTATTGAAGCAATAAATGATGTTGAAAATGGAAAAGATGGCAAATACTGGCAGTGACCCTATTATCAAAGATTGAAAGTTCTCCCGGCCATACACTTGGAGCTACTAGAAACGTTAAAAAAAATTATTCAAAATTTGATTTTTTCTTTTCAATATTTTTGGTTTCCTCTGTGTCGTTTGCGCATGAGTTACATATGTAGGAATCTGTCTTATCATTATAATAATTTAAATCCCAGAACCTCATATTTTTACCGCATTTACTGCACGTATGCATATGTTTCTAAACCTCAATTTTCCGAGGTAACCATTCTTTTTTCTTGAAGACAAAATATAACATATAGGTGCATATAATGGTTGGAATAATTAATATGATGATGATCAAAGGCCAGTCAACAAGATCATTTATCTTACCAATACCAAAAATAGTTGCTAATGTGTTTAGTACCAATCCTCCTGTTGCTAGAACAGCAAGCCATGCCGTAATAAATGATAACCGATTGTTAAGTATTGATAATTGATTGTTATAGATGCTCTGTAACACTTCCATTCCAGATGCAAGTACCTCGCTCATATGTTCGCTGAGGGCGATTTGTCTGCTGAGGTCATCTCCTAAGATTCCGATATGTTGCAGGAGTTTTTGATTATCTGTTATGACCTCTGCATCCCCGTATCGTAATGAGTTAATCACATCCCATGATGCCCAAAGCGCATTCAGATAGGTAATCAAGGCATGTTTCATTTTATAGATCTCATTACCGATTCCAGTTCGTGGTGCGTCTCGTTTTACCATGCATTTGCCAAGTTCATCGCCTTCTTCTTCGATCATCCGAAGGCCATTGAAATTCTTCTGGTTGTTTTCATCAATGATCCGAGTCAGTAGAATTGTGAGTTTGTCGTTCCAAGGAATGTCAGGACGGATTTTCTTCATGAAAATATCCGCGTATCGGTAAATTTTTTGTAAGCGAACTACTCCCTTGGGATGAATTGTAAGAACCAAATTTTTTCGAATAAAAATAAGAAGGGGGTAGACTTTTACATCAAACTGATCCACTTGTACTACAGGCAGCATTAAACCTAGTTCCGTGTCTAAATCTTCATAAGAGGAATATCGATTCGTAAGAACACTAGCGACAAGCTGCAGACTAAATTTCAGAGATGTTGCGATAACAAAACTATCCTCATTGATGTTATCAACAGTAAAATCCATCCATTCCAACGCATCTTCTTTTAAGAGACCGACGATCTCAGAGATATTATTGCTTTCACTCTTTGTGGAGATTCCATCTTTTGAGAGTGAGATGTAGAAAGCACTTTTTTGAATCTTCTCAACATCTCCCATAATCACTCACACAGTAGTAACTTACTTCGGAGAATGAATCTACATCAATACGGTGCATATATAACTACGGTTTTTGTGGTTGACATTGCTTGCATAATTCGATGATGGTGCCGTTCTCCTTTAAAAATATATCCTTAAAACAGGGTTTTAACTATGGATAACCTCCAAAAAAGTTAATATGCAAAATAAAAGATTTGTATTCAGATGACCAAAAAAATATTTTGGTTAGATTACCTAATATTATTACTTGGTATACTTGGTATAGGTTATTCGTTATACTCATTAAAAAAACGTGAAATCTATGCTTTTGTTCAATGGATACCTGAACTCTCTCTAAAAAGAGACTCTGAATCTCCTTGGGATTGGTTATTATTTTGGTACTTTTTCTTTTTATTTTTCTTAGGTGGTATCGCTTTGGTGATTGTCGGACTTTATGTTTTATTTTTTGTATAAATAATCATGTGTTTTTTTATTTTTCATTTTTGCTTAGAAGTATATCTTTGGATACAGAAGCATTAACACGGTTTTAAGGCCATGGTTTTGTGAGAATCATACAAAAAAAAATATTTTTGGATGGTTACATTACTGATTTGATTTTTTTAAATTTTTTTTACGTCTTTCGAATCCAGTGTATCACCCGATTTTTTTGTCGGGAGAATGCATGTTTAAAAAATCTCCATCGATAATGAGTAATGTGACGCCATGGTCTGTGGTTGAACGATGAGAGCTGAGATCATCAGACACAACATAGGTCATCCCTTTCTGCAGATGAAATGTTCTGCCATCTTGTAGTTCACTTATGAAATCACCATCCAAACAATGGACGATATGACCTTTCTTGCACCAATGGTCCGCAAGATACCCAGCAGAATATTCAACTATCCTGATGCGTACTCCAGGAAACTGATGTGTTTGCCAAAAAGCCTGTCCTTTCACTCCGTTATGTTCTGTTATTGGGGCGAGGCTCCAGTCTATGACATGAAATGGTATTTCCTTTTTATTCATTTTTGAGCACCTTTTTTTCTTTTTAGATAGTGACCCGATGTCTTTTGTTTCTCTCAAGTATGTACGAATATTTAAAACCATTTTTTAGATTATTGGACATTTTTATAAAAAAAATTTGGGGAAAAAAGGTTTACCGTAATGCTCTGAGGAGTTTGAACGGGTCGCTTCCTTCGAGATAAAAGGTCGTAAGCTGCTTCGCGGTTGTTTTATCAAGTCCCTGATGCAGTATCTTTACATTCCAAGAAGATTTTTCACATACAGGGACATGAAGCGTCTGATGATTTTCCATTTGTATGTATGGATCTGCACTTGATTGTTCGCCATGTACAGGAGCAGATCCATAAGGTGCGGATCCTTTGATACAAGTTTGATATATTTTTCATCATCATGCTTCAAGAGTCGTTTCAAGATACTAGTACAGAGTGTTATTTCTTCTCCAAAGTCATCGATCCACAATCGTTGGTATTTGGATAGGAAGTCTGCGCTTGTTTCCTTTGCTTCTACTGCTTTGGTGCATACCTCTGCAGCAAACATCCCTGAAGACATCGCATAATGGATACCATCTCCGGTCAGCGGATTCATGAGCCCTGCGGCATCTCCACAGAGGATGACACGATCAGTATAGGTTTTTTCTAAAGGATGGAGCGGGAGAACCCCCCCTTGTATCGTTCCGATTTTTATGGTGGGTGGTATCAGTTTTTTTTCCTTGAGAATCGATAGATAGTCGAGGTACACTTCCTTTAAATGTAGCCTGTTTGTCTGCTGAGACGTCGATGGTTGAATTTCGCCGATGCCGATGTTGACGCTGTTTTTTTTAGGAAACACCCACCCTGTGCCTTTTATTCCTTTGAATTTTAGGTAGAACTGAAATAATCTTTTCTCGGTAAAATAGTGATCAAGCAGTGTGCTTTCCAGGGGATATTCTTGGAAGAGGCATCTGCCGATTCGCGGGTTCTGCTCTCTTAACCCTGCGTGTTTCGCAACCGTACTCCAGATGCCGTCGGCTCCTATGACAAGGTGGGATTCAAGGGTTTCTCCATCATGTGATCTGAGTTGTATGGAGTCTTTCGTTCGTTGGATCGCTACCGCGGTGGTTCCGTCTTTAAAGGTTGCCCCGCTGTGAACTGCAAGGTTTACCAGCCCTTGATCAAAATCCTTTCTGTGGATATATGCTGCGATTGGTTTTTCCTTCTGGATTTGTAGGTGGTGTTGAAGGGATGATGAAGCGATGCTGCCGCCATAGGAATACGCATCGATCAGATCGTCTGTGATATAGGGAAATCGTTTCAGCGTCCGTAGTGTGAGGATACCGCCGCAGGGTTTATCCCGTGGATATTTCTGTTTATCGATGAGAAGGGTTGTGATGTTGTTTTCAGCAAGGAATTTGGCTGCGGTCGCGCCAGCAGGGCCAGCGCCAACGACGATGACATCATATCTCATGGTTCAATCAGATCCGTCCATATTAAAGGGTATTAGGTGAGGAGGATATAGACGAAGTAGATGTCAAGGAAAATCCACATGAGGAAGATGCATGCGGTTGCGCGAAATACGACGGTCATCATAGTTGTTGGGTCTTTAATATATTTTTGCAGACTGTACACTCCGATAGCAAATGGGATGAATGAGAAGAGTGCTATTGCGAGAAAACTGGGAGCATCGAGGATATGGAACAGGCTGAATGCCACATAGCAGAGGGTCGCCAGACCAAGGGAAATCATGCTGATCATGAAACTAAAACGCTCATTGGTGAGGACTACCCATGTAATCTTATGACCTTGGCGGTCCGCGTTTTTATCAGGGATCTCTAAATAGAGGCTTACCGCGAGTCCAAATAAGAGCAAGGGCAGGGAAAACAACACGAACGGGGTATCGATGGTTCCTTTCGCCACGAAATACCCGGCTCCTGCGAGAAGGTAGCTTGCTCCGAGCATGGTGACGAGTTCGCCGAATCCGTGGTACACGAGTCTGAGGGGCGGTGCGGTATAGCTCAATCCGATAATATTGGAGAGGACCACAAACGCGAAGAACGTCCAGGGATAGGAGAACAACATGGTAAACGCCAACCCGAGCAGAATCGAGAGGCTGTAGAGAAATACGATGATTTTTCGTATGATCGGTCGGTACTCAGGGTGGTGGACAAGGATGCTGCTGCCGCCAGAAAAAGCGGTCTGGGTTGCATACTGATCGATTGGTGCATCATAATAATTATTCGTGTATCCCGTCGCAAGAACACTGGTGAATACGATCGCGTAGCCTAACACAATCTTGGAAAGATCAAAGGGTGATCCGATCACAAGGGCAAAGAGTACACCAAGGATGTAGACCAGCATGGCTGCGTGCGCAAGTGCACGACCAAGTTTTATAATATTTATCAGCTTCGCAGTATCTATTCAAACACCTCCCTGTTGTTTCGATTGTTCAATTTGTTGAACGGGTACTGTACAATCTGTTCTTTCTCCTAAAGAGATAAGGTTCGTATATAAATAGATTATTGGAATATGATGGGAAAATAGTTAAAAAAAAGGGAGAAAAGGCTTACCGAAGTGCTCGGAGGAGCTTGAATGGATCGCTTCCTTCGGGGTAGTGCGTGATACGTTTCTCAGGAACAGAGTACTGCAGCGGTCCTTGAATTAGTGTGTGTATTCTCTGAGGTATCGTTTGAAGAACTACCGGAGAAAAATGTTCTCATCTTTTTTCAGCTGACTACGTTCGAGGGTAGTATTGCATCTCATTCTATACCAAGGTATTACCTCTATAAATTAACGAATTTCTCTCCTTTTAGTAAAATGTAGGGGTAAACTGTTCGTGAATGAACATTCTTCTGTTGAACAAAAATCAAATATAAAAAAAAAAAAGGAAAACGTATTTTCAAAATATATTGGGTAATTATCTTTATCGTTGTTTATAAGAATGTGTGAATTTTTCTTAATGCTTGTTCGATTTCAAATTTGTTGTCAGGATTAATGAACACTTTATCTCCATGGCGATGCGGTATTTTGATGACGATGCCTTTTCGTATTAATTCATCCATTTCTTCTCGCATTCTTCCGATGATATGAGATGGAGCAGCTTTGACAACGGTATCGATCTGAAGCGTCGCATTGCGTCTAAAACATCGATTGCGCCAGAGTTTAAAGAGAATATCAAGTTGTAGTTCCGTGAAATTCATTCTTTCCCCCAAAGGTATATGCGTTGTGATCCATAAAGAGATTATGTAAATATTTTTTACATTAATGTAAAAAAATTTATATACTTGGACGTGCAATATCGTTATACAGATAGAGTGGTGTATCCTCATGTTTAAAGATATCTTCGGGAACAATCCGCAGACAAAAATACTGGATTTTCTGGCAGATTATCCTCGATTTGATTACTCAATAACAGAGATTGCAGAGAAAGCAAAGGTGAGCAGGCCAACCGTATATAAGATTATCAAAACATTGGTGGAAAAAAAACTTGTTATAAAAACACGAGAGCAAGGTGCGTCCTGTCTGTACCAACTCAACACGAAAAACACACTGGTCCAGGTCATCCTCAAATTTGATTTTGAGATCGCATCCAAAGTAGCAGAGATCGAAATGAAAGAGCCGATGAAACACGATAAACCCGCTTTGACGAAAGCAAAAGCGAAGGCCGCTGTCTCCTAGATAGGTCGTTCTGTTTTTTGTACTTGTTGTCCTATAAAATTTCTATAGTTCCATATTTTTCCTGAAAAAGTGGAATTTTAATATCATTGAAATGGTAAGAAATTTTTAATGAAAAAATAGTAAGATGTTTGAAGAAGAATCTATTTATCTAATTACGTTGGGATTATTGACCATGGTGATCTCATCGTTCTATTGAGTAATAATACGTAGTATTGCTTATTATAATGAGCAATATTGCAATACGACAAATTGTTTTAAAAAAAATAAAGGGAGAAAAGGCTTACCGTAATGCTCGGAGGAGCTTGAACGGGTCGCTTCCTTCGAGGTAGTATTCGGTAAACCGCTTCGCAGTTGTCGTATCGAGTCCCTGCTGTTTGAGCTCTCTTCGGAAGATCCGTCCTGCTTTGTGTGCCTTGGATTTAAAGCGGAACGCTTCTCCTCCGAAGCGGAAGAGCAAGGATGGGACCATCAGGATGAGGAACCCAACGAGTTTCGGTAGGTTCCTCTCTGCTGTTTCAGTCATGGTCTTGTTCGTCTCGAGGGTTGTTTAGTCGTGGTTGTGTTTCATTGCGTTTCCCATGAGATTCCCAAGGTTCAGCGTCGACATGTATTGCTGGGTTAGTTCGAATGCTTGGCCGTCGGTCATCCCCGCGTTCTTCAGCTCTTTGTAGAAGATCGCGGCTGCCTCCGCGTACTGTTTTGCGCTCTTTGGTCCATACAAAAGTTCACTGAGTTGTTTTAACAGCCCAGGTATTTTCTCTGCGACGACATCTAATATTTCCTTGATTTTCTCAGGGTCTGGTATTCCTTCGTGGTCACTCATAATTTTAGCCCTCCATTTATTTCTTTCATACACCCATTACTGTGGTCAGTCTATATACTCAAACCGAGCAGTTGTGTCCATTTTTTGATCACTTCACTGGTCAATGAGTAGACAACGCGTGATCCCTGCTGCTGTTTCTGGATGATATTTTTTTCTTCCAGATAGAGGAGTTTCTTTCGGATGATCCGACGTGAGGCGGTACCTCGTTTGGCTTTGACAAGGTCAGTGATCTGGGAGACGTTCTGCCCTGGTCGTTCCAAAAGGACTCGGACGATGTCTTTTGAGATCGGGTCTTTGAGCTCAGGAAGGATAACATCAGGGGTGAGTCCCCCATGGTCAAGGAGAAGTCCTGCTAATCTGAGATATCGTTCTGTTGTCTTTCTGACGTCACTGAGGGGTTTGAGAAGCACGGAGAGCATCTTTTCTAGGTCACTGATCCGTTTGTTCAGTTCTTTGACTTCGTCAGCTAAATCCTTTTCCACGGTACCAGGATATTCAGGAGGATAAAAAGAACTTTTGCATCAGAAGGATCTTATGAGAAAAGAAGAAAAACCATCCAACAGATCATATGGTTTTAACCTCATGTTTTATTTTTTGTACGAATCAATGGGAATAATAAAAAATATCGGTTTGTGTCCTCTATCGTTAGTCTATTTTATGCTTCGAATTCATCGGTGATTTTCCGTAGAGAATCAATAACAACATCAATTGGTTTTATTAATTTGAGTGCCTCTATTTTACTTCCCTTTAGTTTCAATCTGTTTTTGAGAAGAGCCATTGACAAACTCATATTTCCCTTGATAATATCTTTATATGTCTCGTAGAGTCCTGTTATCACGAACACTGCTTCTTTTTCCGTAAGTGTATCACTAGTATTGACGATAAGGTCTGTTAATTTTCCCTGTTGAAACTCCAAATATAAATTCATTGTTGTTTCATTGGGAGGAACATTCTCGATAACACATAGTAATGACGTTGTGTGATTTTTCAGATCTTTTGCTGGATCGATTTTTTCAAGCATAAATTGTTTACCATAGGTAATCCATTCCTCTGAAAGAAATTTTACCATGTTTCTTCACCTCCTAAGCTACTTTCAAGTAGTTCTTTAAACATCACTTGTTCTTCTTTTGATATTCCCTCAGGTATAGGATAGAGAACATACTCTTTCCGATACATCCCTTTCTCCAATACTAATTGTCGTGAGGTGTTTTACATTAGGTGAATCGTCCTGCTACCTTTTTATAGGAGAATCTGAATCACCGTTTGGTGAGTTGGTGAAATACGTCATTGTGTATTTTTCAAGATTCGGGAATGGAAAGAAACTCGTTGATTATCTTGTGGGAAAACTGAAGGAAAAGAATGGAGTGGTACAGCTTTTTAAGGTTGACGAAGCAAATCCTAGCGCCATGCCTGAGGCAGACGTCTATGTTTTTTCCGCTGCAGCGGAGGCGATGAGCATCCAGAGAGATATGAAGAAGTTCATGAAAAATCTCAATGGAATGGATGGAAAAAAATATGGGATCATCAACACCCATGGGATGAAAAAGGACCGGCTGGACAAGATCGAGAAAATCCTTTCTAAGAAAAAGATGGTGAAGGTAGCCGAGGTAGCATTTCATGTCGAAGGAGATGTTCAAACCGGGAACGGCCTTATGGCCGGCTGGGAAGCGAAGCTTGATGAGTTCGCAGGAAAACTAGAACAGATATGAGCATCTCTTCAAGAGACGTCTCTTTCTTTTGTTAATTAGGTAATCATGATTGATTATCCCTGTAGAGACCGATGAAAAGAAAGAGGTGAGTCATACCTGGTTGGTTTTTATTTCATCAGAAGATTATGATACTGGTGAGATGCGGGAGAAGATATGGTAAAGCTCCGGTCTGCGAGAATGGAAGATTTAGATGCAATCACGGAAATCTACAACGAAGCTATTTTGAAAACAGTAGCTACCTTTGATACTGAGCTGAAGACATATGCGGATCAAAAAAAGTGGTTTGATGATCATGGATCAAAAAACCCAATACTGGTTGCAGAGCAGGATGGTGTTATTGTCGGTTGGGCTTCTCTTAGCAAATGGTCTGATCGCTGTGCGTACTCAGATACTGCTGAAATTTCGCTGTACATCCGAGAGAAGCATCAGGGGAGAGGAATTGGTAGATGCTTGATAGAAGCAATCATTAAAGAAGGGAAGAAAGCTGGGTTGCATACGGTCATTGCGAGAATCACTGAGGGAAACGAATCGAGTCTTCATCTTCATCGGTCTGTTGGATTTTCTTCTATCGGGACTATGAAAGAGGTTGGTAAGAAATTTGGGAAACGACTTGATGTTCATCTCATGCAAAAAACCTATGACAATCACTGAATCCTGATTCCAGTAATGTTCGGTGGCACTACTCCGGTATATCGTTCTGCGATGAATCCGGTAATCAAGTTTTTTGATTACATTCTCCAGTTGGATAGATGATTTTTTAGGCTGAATTTTTTTCTTGTTTATGTACCCAAGTAGGATGATCCAGAAGACGATGGTCTCTTAAATAACAATACTAATATATATTCTCTGTTTATTTCTTAGACTGTGATGATCGTATGATGAAGAGGAAAATAGCCTATGTGTCTTGTGCAATGGTTCTGCTGTTGTTGTTCTCGTTTCCTCAGATAACTGCTCTGAATGCACCGCCGCCTGATCAACCAGGGCCGTATCATATCGGGTCGTATAAGGCATGGTATCTGGTGCCCCCGTATGGGCTCTATCGGGCGACGATCCGCTATCCCGCTCTTCATGATGGGTGGCTAGCTCCGATCAATACCACCGGGGCTCCGTATCCTGAAATCGTGGTGGCGAATGGGTTTGCTGGGTCTGAATGGAACATCAAATGGATCCCGAGTCATCTCACCTCCTATGGGTATGTGACGATTTGTTTTACCCCACCGCATAAAATATCAGGTGATGCGACGCAATGGGCATCCGGGTTCCGCGGTGGATTTGAAGCTCTACAGTCCCAGAACAGCAGTCGTTTTTCACCGATCTTTGGTGCGATTGACACAGAGACGCGGGGTGCAATCGGTCTTTCTATGGGTGGTGGAGGATGCGTGGAGGCAACCGGGGCTTCTGGTGCTGATATTGATGCTGCGGTCGGACTGGCTCCCGCGTCTATGCCCTCGGTGCTTGCCGTTGCGCGAAACATCACGGTGCCTGTTCAGCTGCAAGTCGGGACGAACGATGGGTTTGTTCCGCCAGCAAGCGTCCTAGAGTTGTACACCGATTTTCTTTCAAATAATACGGTGAAGGAGTATCTGGTGATCACTGGTGGGAACCATGTTGGGTTTGTCGATGAGTTTTTTGCTCGGTTCGGTCAAGGACTTGGGATTGACAATCCACCCGGTATCACTGTCGAACAGCAGCATAATATCTCAAGGAGATACTTCACCGCTTGGTTTCAGTACCATCTCAGACATCTGAATGAGTATTATCCTTATCTCTTTGGAGATGAGGCTCAGCATGATTTGGACGAAGGACTGCTTTCTGACCTGCAATACAATATCCCGTAGAACATACCCTTGGAACATTAAAGAAAAAAGAGTGGTTTTCTCTGAATGATCTTGCTTTATCCCCGACGATGCGACTAGGTCTCAGAGTTTGATGAAGAATAGTAGGATCGTTCCATTTTGTGATCGTGTCGCTTGGCTTTCTGGAACCTCCGCGGTGACCGTGACAACTGTTTTTCCAAACCCAAGGATCACTCTCGAGTTGACCTTTTGTTCTCCACCAGCAGCAAGAGCATTGATTTTTCCTGTGGTTTCTTTCCCAATCCAGGCACCACCAACAACCTTGATGCTCCAGCTCATATTAGCTGCAGCGGCTTCGCCAGAATTCTTTATCACAGCTGTTATCTTCAAAAGTCCCCCACTGATGTCTTGGATCTCAAGAACCGGCCCCAGGGTAATCGACATGCTATGAGTTGCTGACCAGTCGCTTTCTGCACCATTGGTGTCTTTAGCTTTTGCTTTCACCGAGAAATTTCCTGCGTCAGCCCAGGCATGGGATGCACTTCCAGGGACACTCGAGTTGTAGGGTCCTACCCAGGTACTGTTTGTTCCATCGCCCCAGTCGAACAAATAGAACACATTGTCTCCTTCAGGGTCTGCCGTCACTGCTGAGAACGTATATTCTACTCCTTTTTGTCCGCTGGATGGACCGGCAGGTGCAGCTGGTATTTCTGGTGGCTGATTTTCACTTAATTTTGTGAAGACGTACGCTGACCCGGAATCGAGTCCGTTGTCATCATCCCGGCATGAACCAATGATGGCAGAATCACCATCGAGAGAAACAGACAACCAGCCAAAAGTGTCCCCTTCTTGGCCGTCCGATGCAATGAGTTTTTGCTGTTCTGTCCAGGTGGTACCGGTACGGGTGAACACGTACGCTGACCCGGAGTCGACTCCGTTGTCATCATCCTGTGGTGCGGTGATGACGGCGGTGTCACCACTGAGGGAAACAGAATCGCCAAAATAATCCCATGCATAACCGTCTGAGGCAAGGAGTTTGGCCTGCTGAGTCCAGGTGGTGCCAGACCGGATGAACACATACGCAGAACCAG
>JAFNFT010000065.1 GCA_017885605.1 Methanobacteriota archaeon
TGACTTTTGAGACAACGCCGTATTCATTCAGCTTGTCTCAAAAAACGACAGTGCAGAAGGTGAATGAATTTATTAATCAAGTGTCTATGACAGATGATAACCCAAGAAGAAACCATCTATGGCGACAACCCTAGGAGTAATACTTCAAGAACTTTCCCCAGCGATGATTGAAACATTACGAGTAGTTTTTTGGCAAAACGTGTATGCAACCAAGGCAATCGAACAGACATTGAAGCTTTATCCAGAATGGGAGGACAGCAAACGAGCAGTCTTTTCTGATACGATATATGATCTCATCCGGTGGTGGAGACCGCTCTGGTACATCATCGACAAAGAACCATCAGCCGATGAGAAAGACATTCAGAATCTCATCACCATCTACCTGTTTTCAAAAAAAGGTGATCTCCCCGCGCTTCAAAAGAACAAAGGCTTAGATGCAACCCAACTCTTACAACGAATAAAAACCACAAAGATTTCAAGGACTCTGCGAGAGTCAGTCCCAGATTGGCTGGATGTTCAAGGTGAAAAAGAATTAGGTACGCGATGGGAACCAGTGCTTGTCGCATTAAATAAAAAACCTGAGCTTGTCATCAGAGCAAACAGCCTGAAAACAACAACAAAGGAACTGCTAGTGATCCTGCGCAAAGAAGGAATCATTGCCGAAGCAATCGATGGGAACCCGGACGCACTTTTTATTAAAGAAAAAATAAATGTTTTCAAACTCCCTAGTTTCAACGCAGGGCTCTTTGAGGTCCAGGACGCTGCATCACAGATGGTCAGTCGGATTCTTGACCCACAACCAGGGATGCACATCGTTGACGCCTGCGCAGGGGAAGGAAGCAAAACATTACATCTCGCAGCCTTACTAAAAAACAAAGGGAAGATCATCGCCATGGACACCCAAGACTGGAGGTTGCGACAGCTGAAAAAACGAGCGGCAAAGGCAGGGGTGGACACCGTTGAAACACGACTCATCACTTCCTCGAAAGTCTACAAACGGATAAAGGGAACCGCAGATCGACTGCTTCTGGACGTCCCCTGTTCCGGGATTGGCACGCTACGGAGAAATCCTGACATCAAATGGAAACTGACTGCTACGGATCTCGAACGACTCAGGAATTTACAACAAGACATTCTCGAAAAATATTGTACACTACTCAAACCCCTAGGCACCATGGTCTATTCCGTCTGCAGCATCCTCCCCTCAGAAGGAGAAGAGCAGATCCAACGATTTCTCAAGAACCATGGTGAGTTTCGACTCCTGAATGAAAAACGAACCTGGCCTGACACCGATCGAACAGATGGATTCTACATCGCACTGCTTCAACGTGCCTCATAGCATCATATTCAAAACCATATAAAGGGAAAAAGAAATACCTAGTAATNNTCAGGGCGATAGACAAAAAAGGTTTTTTCACCTGGTTTTTGAAAGAATCCCCCGATATCATGTGTCTCCAGGAGATAAAGGCAACACCAGAGCAGCTCCCACCACATCTCAGAAACGCCCCAGGGTATTACACATTCTGGAACCCTGCAGAAAGAAAAGGCTACAGCGGTGTCGCAACATTCTCAAAACAAAAACCATTGTCTATCAAAAATGGTTTTGGCAGAGAGGAGTTCGACAGTGAAGGACGCATCCTTATTACCACATTTCCGTCCTTTACGTTGTTCAATATCTATTTCCCAAACGGCAAGAAAAACAAAGAACGACTCCAATACAAACTCGATTTCTATGACGAGTTCCTTAGCTACGCAGACACCCTCAAAGCACAAAAACAAAACATCGTCGTCTGCGGTGACCTGAACACCGCGCATACAGAAATCGACCTCGCACGACCAAAGGAAAACGAACGCATCTCAGGCTTCTTACCAGTGGAGCGAGCCTGGATTGATACGTTCATCGACCATGGCTATGTCGACACATTCCGACGGTTCCATCCAGAGCCAAACCATTACTCCTGGTGGGATCTGAAAACCGCTGCACGAGCAAGGAACGTCGGCTGGAGAATCGATTATTTCTTTGTCAATAAAGAGTTCCGCCCAAAGGTGACAAACGCGTTCATCTACCAAGAGGTCCTGGGGTCTGATCATTGCCCGGTTGGCATAGAAATCACCATATGAAACAAGGAGAGAATGCTATGAAGGAATCACTAGATTTCATCTACAAGGAACAAAAAGAAGTATCCCTCTACGGTGGTATCGCTGCCCTGCTGGGATGGGACCAGATGACCTATATGCCACCGAAAGGAAGCGAAGAACGAGCGGAACAGCTATCGCTCATCTCACGGTTAGCCCATGAACGAGTGACCTCAGAAACCCTCTACACCCATCTGAAGAAACTCGATGATGCGGCAAGCACGCTATCGAAAAAAGATCGATTGGTCGTCACCAAATTACTCCGTGATGTCAAAAAAGCACGAAAGCTTCCTGCAGAGTTTGTTGAAAAGATGGTAAAAACCACGTCGATAGCGTACGGGGTCTGGCAGGAGGCACGAGAAAAAAACAAGTTTTCCCTGTTCCAACCACATCTTGAAAAAATCGTTGAGCTTGAAAAACAATACTATGACTATGTCAAACTCCCTGGTCATCCGTATAACACCTTACTTGATGATTACGAAGAAGGCATGACCGTTGATGTCTTACAAAAAGAATTCACCATCCTACGACAACAACTTGTAGAACTCTTACAGAACATTACCTCAAGTACAAGATATCAAAAACAACAACCTGTGACGATAAAATTAGATAGTAAGTATCAAACGGAGCTCGGCGGCATCCTTCTGACCCAGATGCATCTACCGTTAGACCGGGCACGCCTTGACATCTCCACCCACCCCTTCACCACCTCGATGGGAGACGATGACGTGAGATTTACCACCAACTACGAACGGGAAGGCTTCCTTTCCTCTTTTTTCTCTACAGCACATGAGGCAGGTCATGCGCTCTACGAACTTGGAATTCTGAAAGGGGAATACAAAGACACAATACTCTCAGACGCACCTTCCCTTGGCATCCATGAATCACAATCGAGGTTCTGGGAAAATATGATAGCGAGAAGCAAACCATTTTGGAAATATTTCTCAGCGGTTTTTCAGAAAATCGCTCCAAATGAATGTAGAACCATGAACACCGAAACCTGGTATCAATCAGTCAACCAAGTCAGACCAACCTTGATTAGAACGGAAGCGGACGAATTGACGTACTGCCTTCATGTGATTCTCCGCTTCGAATTAGAACTCGATCTCCTCGAAGAAAAAATCACGGTTGCGGAGTTACCAGAGTGTTGGAACCAGAAAGTCACAGATTTCTTAGGGATCACCCCAAAAAACGACCGGGAAGGAGTCCTGCAGGATATGCATTGGAGCGGAGGAGAGTTCGGATATTTCCCCACCTATGCGATCGGAACCATCTACGCATCACAGCTCTTCAGACAATTCAGAAAAGAACACCAGACCGCTCAGGATGAAATCTCACGAGGGGACTTCACAACAATTTTACAATGGCTCTGCGAACATGTCTACCAATATGGTTCGTTGATAACTGCTGATGAAATCATTAAGAAAACCTGCGGCGAGGGGTTAAATTCTAAAGTCTTCGTAGGATATCTGAAAGAGAAATATTATCCGCTGTATGGAGTATAAGGAGGTGCTGACATTGGCAACCTTGGTATTAGTGAGACATGGGCAATCACAATGGAATTTAGAGAACAGATTCACCGGCTGGGTGGATGTGCCACTCTCAGCAAAAGGAAGAGAGGAGGCGATCTCCGCTGGAAAGAAACTCAAAGACATGCGATTTGATACGATGTATGTCTCGCATCTCATGAGAGCGATCCAGACGCTACATTATATTTTGCTTGAATTATCAGACGAACGAATCCCGATCCTGTATCACGAAGAAAAACGAATCCATGCCTGGGAGCATTATACAGGGAATCAAGACAAGGAGATCCCTGTTTATCAATCTGTTGATTTAGCGGAACGATACTATGGTGATCTTCAGGGGCTCAACAAGGCGGAAACCATGAAGAAATACGGGGAGTCTCAGGTCCATCTCTGGCGACGGAGCTATGATATCAACCCGCCCAAGGGGGAAAGCCTGAAAGACACTTGTGAACGCACCATTCCGTATTACAAAAAAAATATTGAACCGGAACTGCAAGCAGGCAAAAACGTGCTGATCGTCGCTCATGGCAATAGTCTCCGGTCGATAACAAAATACGTCGAAAACATCTCCGATGAGGAGATCCCCAATGTTGAGATTCCAACCGGCGTACCCATAGTTTATACCTTTGACGAACAGATGAAAGAACAAAAAAAGATACTTCTTGAATAGGATAAAACCTAAATACCTGGTTTTAATCACTGTTATCTTATAAATATTGGAAGAGAAAAGATATGATAGAACAACGATTCAAATGTCCGAACTGCGAACAAATTGCTTCTTTCTACGGAAACCCAGGAGAACATCTGGTTGTTACCTGCTCAGCTTGTCATTTAAAGGGTCGCCTTACTATTCCTCATGCTGAACAGAACAATGGCCATGCCATCGAGGTTTCCCATCTGAAAAAAATCTATGGTGATCTTATTGCGGTCAATGACATCTCCTTTTCCGTGAAAAATGGGGAGGTCTTCGCGTTTCTCGGGCCGAACGGGGCAGGAAAAACAACAACAGTGGAAATGATTGAATCAATCAGACAGCCGACCGCAGGGTCCATTCAATTACTTGGAAAGGATATCAAAACACATTTCAACGACGTTAAAGAAAAAATCGGAATCCTTCCGCAAGAGTTCCATTCGTTCGAACGATTGACGGTCCGAGAGACCCTGGTGTATTTCTCAAATCTTTTTAAGAAAAAGGCTGATGTAGATCAGATCATTCAATCCTTGGATCTGACATCTCATAAAAACATGTTATACAGGAATCTCTCTGGCGGGCTGAAACAGCGTGTTGGTGTGGCAATCTCACTCGTCAACGACCCAGAGATCATCTTCCTTGATGAGCCCACAACCGGATTAGACCCAAAAGCAAGACGAGAGGTCTGGGGCGTCATTGCAGGGTTACGGAAGAAAGGAAAAACCGTGTTTCTCACCACCCATTACATGGAAGAAGCTGAGTTCTTAGCTGACCACATTGCCGTTATTTTCAAAGGGAAGATCATCGCAGAAGGCACTCTTGAGGATTTAATCCGTAACTATGGAAAAAGCAGCGTCATGCATATTAAAAAATGTGTAAACGCCCCTGAAGTCATTGAAATGCTCAAACAAGAAGGGTATGATGAGGTATCTTCAGAGGGGAATGGCGATATCGCAATCAAGATAGACTACAAAGAGCGGGTCCTTGATATCTTATCACATCTGAAGCATGATTGCATTGAATATGAGAGCCTCGACATCAGACGGTCAAACCTCGAAGAAGTCTTTTTACGATTGACTGGCTCGAAACTGACGGAGGATGCCGCATGAACCTAAAAATCATTTGGATGGACTTCGTCTATAGCATAAAAGGATGGTATCGTAGTAAAGGTGGCATGTTCTGGAGCCTCGCGTTCCCCGTGATTCTCATATTACTGTTTGGCGCGATCTTTTCAGGGATTGGCAGCTCGAAATACACCCTGTATGTTCAGGACAAGGACCAGACCGAGATGTCCAGGATGTTCAATGCAACGCTGAATGGGACCAAACTGTTCACCATCAATGTTGTAAAAGCAGATGTCAACGCTTCCGCATTTATCAAGGAGAAGAACATCAAAAGTTTAATTGTGATACCAGACGGGTTCGAACAGACGATCCAGGAATCTTTTACGAATCCATCAGCCCGGGTGGATCTTCAGTTCTACTTTGACCCTAGCGAGCAGACGACAACCCAGGTCATCAGGAGTGTTATTTCCAGCATTCTGCAAGAGATGAACAAAAATCTTTCTCATGCCAAAACAATCATCGGAGTCCAGGAGATAAGTACGATTACCGAGAACTTCAATTTCATCGATTTCTTTTTACCCGGGATGATCGGGTTTACCATCATGCAAGGCGCTATTTACGGCAGCATCGAGCGGAACACGAAATACAGGAAAGATGGCATTCTCCGGAAATTACTCACCACACCAATCACGAGGACAGAATGGATCCTCGCAAAGATGCTCTTCATGATGTTCCTTGCTGCTCTGACGACCGCTTTGATTACCATCATTGGAATTTTAGTATTTGGCATGACCGTGAATATTTCTGCGTGGGTGATCATCATCATTATCGCGACCAGTTTCCTGTTCTCAGGGATGGGGATGCTCATTGGCAGGTTTGTCAAAGAAGAAGAAACCGCAGATACCGCGGCTGGGGCGATCAGCTTCCCGATGATGTTTCTGGCTGGCACCTTCTTCCCCTTAGAACAGATGCCAGGATTCCTTCAAACAATCGCACATGTACTCCCGCTTTATTATGTGAATGAAGCGTTACGCAACTCGATGATCTACCTGAATCAAAATGAATCGCTCCTCAACGGCGTCGTTGTTATCATCTTCGCAGGTGTGTTCTTCATCTCCGGGGTGCTGCTGACGAAGTGGAAGGAAGATTAACTAGACCGGGTAACTGAAATTGGTGTTTTTAAAAAAAGAGAGATCAAGGTTCCCCCAGTCGTTAAAATCCCCTCGTCCATGAGAACCATCGGAGAAATCCAAGAACGAATAGGTGTAATGATAGTTCATCATGCTTTTATAGGGTAAGTAACCCCAGAATTCTTTGTAGAACGGGTTGACCGTATTACGATTATCAATACCCGTATATTTTGTGGCGATGAGACCGCAGGTGTGTCCAACCTCATGCATCGACGCGGCTGTGGCAAGCCAGCCCTTGGTATAACGGGGATATAACTCTGCTAAGAGTTGCGCACTAATGATAAATGCATTCAGGTGGTTCCATCCCATGACTACAAATCCACCGCTCTGAGAGTAATCGCAGATGATACCATAATGGAAGATATTCTGACGAGGGTTGTTTAAATCATTATGAAGGAAAGAATCCCAGTAGATGTCGATGATCTCTGCGTAGGAGACAGACGATTGAGGTGGGAGTTCTTCTCCCCCGCCAAGTTCCCCGGTGTCAACATGAAGGCTGATGTTCTGCGAAGCGAACGCATCGATCATTTGTGTGATTTCTTCTACCGGCGGTTTGTTGGAACTATTCCCCTGGAGGCTTTTTGTCCAGTCAAACTCAAGGAATAGATCTTTTGCAAAAGGGTTTGAACCAAATTGATCCATGTAACATTCTTCAATGTTGTTCAACGAATCATTGTCCGGGTCAAGATGCTGATGATCATCCCAGACATCTGGGGAGTAACCCCATTTCACTTCCCACCAGTCTGGTGCTCCATCGCTATCTGTGTCAAGGTCAGCGAAGCTGATGTGCTCAGGCCAAGGATTAGAATAGGTTGGCTTCTGAAATGTTTTCTCCAATTCCCAGTCTGGTCCGATCTCTGGCATTGGAAACGTCAGCCACGGTCGATAGGATATCTCACGAGGGCTCCAGGATCCACGATCCGCTCTCACAAGACCGTTATACGCTGGCCCGTTTTTGGCTCCCCACCAGTTATAGCTGGCATCAATCGCTGACGATTTCGCATAGAGGCCATAGTTCTCGTTTCTATACAGGTTGCTCCAAGAAATGGAAAACGCACTGTTCTCAGCGTAGAGCCCATAGCGGAGATTTTTTGTAAAAATACAGTTCGTCAACAGAATACTAGACACAGAGTTTTTAAATTTGCAGGAGAAATGGGTGTTGAGAGAAAAATTACACGAATCAATGTAACAGGCTGATGAATTGACAATATTCACGCCGACACCATTATGGACGATATAACAATTGATGATGTTGATATACTGACAATCCACGAAAAACATCCCGCCTTCATTATCATCGTTATCACGGGCTGCCGACTCGGATATGTCGATGTGCGAGGACCGTTCACAGAGAAACCCGATACCGTTGGTGTCTGCATAGGAATGTGTGATGGTGACGCAAGAGGTGTCATAGAGATAGACACCTGCGCCGTTGTGGTAGAAGGTACATTGATCGATAGTGACAAATACGGATGATGAAGAGACAATACCAAATCCGTTCGTATGGAATCGACACGATGTTATGGTGGTTTCACTGCTATCTTGAACAGAGATGCCGTTGCGAGTCCGGTAGATGGTACATTCTGTTATGGTGGTAGTATTTGCGATGACAGCGATCCCCGCGTCTCCTTGATATCCTCCGGAGTTCCGTATCGTGAATCGTCTGATGGTCACGTGCTCGCTGGCGACAGTTATTACAGAACCATTGTTTTGTCCATCGATGATGGTGTTGCCTTGATCTTGTCCTCGGATAGATATGGATTTATTGATGAATATGGTCTCAGAATACAGTCCGCTAAACACATAGATGGTGTCACTGTCTGCTGCATGAAGGAGGCCGTCGTTGATATATTGATACGGGTAATCAAAGGAACCATTCCATGGTCCCTGGGTGTTGCTGTCATCAACATAGATCGTGTTGTTAGGAAGTATCGATGTATCTTTTCTAGCATCTTGTATGGTAGGATTCGCAATAGATATCGGTGAGAGAAGAAGTAGAACGAGTAAAAAAATCGATAGATACCGTCGTTTCATGGATATTCCCCTTGTGGAGACATGTACATCTCTAATACATAAATGTATCTCTATAAATATAATTATTCTATAATTGTATCGATATACGGTAGAGGATACGAAAGGGGTTTGAAAAAAAATTCTAAGTCCTTTGTTAGGAATGAAAAGAGTATATCGTACTATCCGGATAAGCTCTTCGTCCCGATCAATGTTTTTGAATCCATCACACCTTGAATCGATCGTATTCTATTAATCACGATACTCCCGATAGAATCGATATCCGATGCCTCAATTTTAACGAGGATATCAAATTCCCCAAAGAGCGGATGGACCT
This sequence comes from Methanobacteriota archaeon, assembly GCA_017885605.1. GTDB lineage: Archaea > Thermoplasmatota > E2 > DHVEG-1 > DHVEG-1 > SM1-50. Next base: position 8,958 of record JAFNFT010000065.1, read on the forward strand.
CGATGATTTCCGATATTTGGGTAAGTTTCTCATACACTGTTTTTTCATGAAGCGGGCTTATACTTAACAACGCAAATCCAATTGCCATGAGACAGGAAATAGCCTCACACCATCTTATAGTTTTCTTTCCCAATGGTCATTCAGAGAAATCCTTATGAGGACAATGGATAATTATTCTCCATCAATTTCAGTTATCATGGAGGTAACATATGGACGTGAAAGAAGCGATTCAAAACCGACGAGCATACCGCTCGCTTGACCCAGTGGAAATCACGGAGGATTTGATAAAAGATCTTGCATCACACGCACAACTCTCAGCATCATGCAATAACAATCAACCCTGGAGATTCGTGTTTGTCTATGCACCAGAGATGCTAAAGAAAATGCATGAAGCCATCTCAAAAGGAAACGAATGGACGCAGCGTGCGTCAATGATAATTGTAGTATTAAGCAAGAAAGAATATGATTGTATCATCGGGGAGCGGGTGTACCATCAGTTTGACACGGGGATGGCGACCGCTTTTCTCATCCTGCGAGCAACAGAATTAGGGCTGGTTGCCCATCCCATTGGGGGATACAGCCCAAAAAAAACCAGGGAGATTCTTGGCATCCCAGACGATCTTGAGGTCATCACCTTGATTAATGTCGGAAAGCATGCAGCGATCATCCATCCTGTTCTTTCTGAAAAACAAGCAGCCATAGAGAAGAAAAGACCGGAACGATTTCCCCTGGAGAAATTTGTGTTCTTGAATCGGTATTCTGACAAAAGATAGTGATATTACCCGTACATCTGTGATGGAAGAGTACCTGAGGATGGTGCGGTGGGTTGTGCTTGTTTAATGAACGCTCGGATCTTCTGTTCGATGTCTTCCGCTTCTTTGTATAACGGCTGGGTGTTTATTTGTATCTCAGGAAGCATTTTATCGAGTGTTTCTATAAGTAAGGCTGCCGCACGAGAATCCGGATACGAGGAATGAGCTTCAGCAAGAAGGCACAAAACATCTTGTTTCAATCGTGCTCCCTCAAAGAGCAAGACCCCAGTGATCCCTGTAATCATGCCTTCCTTTGTTTCTTCGATGGCATATTTGTTGAGGATGTCTTTCATTTTCTGGGTCGTAGCGACGCCATATGTTTTTGGCTTTTTCGGATTAAGACTATGGGTTCCTTCTAATGTCACAATATGACTGCATTTCTTTTTCTGCGCCCATGAGAGAATCATGTTTGCTACTGGTTTGATGAGGTCAACTGACGGCATGAATTCAGAGATAATCACCGCAATTTGATCACAACCATTTGCTGATCCGCAGATTTTTTTACTTGCATAGATTCTCACGGGGGGAGAAGGTACTCCATTATGAATCACTGCTGCAGGCATGAAATAACGGGAGCTGATGGTCCCGATCTCCTCAAGTTTCAATTGTTCAACAAGGAAATGACCAGCGATGGAACTGACGAGCCCCACCGTGGGGAACGCCTCAATAAGGATTGATTTTGAAAGATCAACGTTCTTATATTCAATGAGTTGAATTTCTTCCTCCATGGTACTCACAAGCCTTGCATCTCGTAAGTTATTTTTAACTATTCCGATTGAGAAAGGAAAAAGGAACACCCCTCTTTTTTAACGAAGAAGAGGAGGTAAATCTGAGAGCCTCTGAATTGTGATATCCGCAGGGATGTTCAAACCAACGACTGTGCATCCAGCTGCTTTTCCTGCTTTCACGTCACTTTCTGTATCTCCTATTAACAGGACGGTTGTTACATCGACTCCAAGTCGTTCACATGCTTCAAAAACGATCTCCGGGTCAGGTTTCGATCTGACGACATCATCACTGGTGATGATTGCTTCAAAATACTGCTCAATGCCGAATTTTTGTAGAATCTGTCGCGTACAATCAGAAGGGGTATTCGTAATGATCGCCTTCTTGTAGGTTCCCAGCGATTTCAATGTATTCTTTGTATCAGGGTAGATCGTGATGTAATCAAGATGATTCCCGTAGGTGATATTGCAGAACTGGGCGATCTCAGGGTTCAGGTGTAATCGTTTGAGGTTGGCTTTAAGGTCATGACCCCAATACGTCTGTATAAACTCATCACGGGTGATTTCTTCATGTTTGAATCTTTGTAACGCATTGTTCAACGCTTTCCACCAGGCATCAAGAGAATCGACAAGCACACCATCCATATCAAAGAGAATCGCACTCGGAGCAAGTTTCATGTTCTTCAGGGGCTGGAGTACCAGGCAGTGGTACAAAAAGGTTTTCTCACCAATACGGTTTAAATAGAAAAAACAGATGAATCTTCTTGATGAAGGAACTTCGTATCACGTCGAATCAAAGAAATCAGATGATCGATATCACCGATGAGGTCCAACAACTCGTCAAGGAAGAAAAAATCAATGATGGGTATCTCATCGTCTACGTTCCTCATACGACCGCTGGCATCACCATTAACGAAGGAGCAGACCCCGACGTTCAACAAGATATTATCGACACATTAGACAAATTGATACCGGAAAATGCATCCTATCATCATTCCGAAGGGAACAGTGATGCGCACATCAAAGCAAGCCTGCTTGGCTCATCGGTAACAGTACTCGTTACGGAAGGAAAACTTGTTCTTGGAACCTGGCAGCATATCTTTTTTTATGAAGGAGACGGGCCACGACACAGGACCGTCTACATCTCCCTACATCAAAGCAGGTAACTAGGCAAATCCCTTGATTGCTGCAACGCATTCCTGACAAATCTTTTTCGGTTTCCCTTTGATATGGATATGCCGCATGTTCTCTTCATCAAATTCACAACTACAGACAACACATTTCCCCATAGCGCATCAACTCATCTGTTAACTTCCACCGCGAAAATCATCACATGGCTCGTCTTCACCCATTGGTCGAGAATGCTCAGCATGATCTGGTTGAAGACAAATATCAACCGATATCTTCTTCATTGGTTTCCCACAGCAGGATGGTTTCTCTTTCTTCGTTTTTACGATAATCTTTTTCTTACAGGTTTGACATTCATAATAATCAACAGTCATGCTTACACCTCAGGTCTCACATGGGTTTATTCTATTTAAAACTAGTTTTTCAAAGAAGCATAAAGTTTTTAGAGGCAAAGAGAATATAAATGCGATGAAATGCGAAACAGTACCTGGGAAGAAGACAACACATCACGTGAAAATCTATACCCTGAGCACCTGTGGATGGTGCAAAAAAACAAAGGAACTTCTCAAAGGTCTCGATGTCGCCTATGAATATGTTGATGTCGATACGTTGACGGGAAACGATTACGCAGAGGCAAGTGAAGAAGTAAAAAAATATAATCCGTATCGGACGTATCCGACGATTGTCATCGATCATGGAAAACATGTGATTCTTGGATTCAAAGACAAAGAAATTAAGGAGAAACTCGGTTGATGACTGAAAAACAAACCATCATTGATGCAATGAAAAGAAATGCGAAGGATAATGGCTATTATGTATGCCCAGATCAACAGCTCTTCAGTGATCTTATCGATGGTCTAGCCAAAAACACCGCTCGCTATGGGTATGGGTCCTGTCCCTGTCGTGTCGCCAGCGGTGCGAAAAAATACGATGTTGATATCATCTGCCCCTGCGAGTACCGAGACGCTGATGTGAACGAGCACGGGATGTGCTACTGTGGATTGTTTGTCAATGAAAAGATAAAAAATAATCCATCTCAAATGGGACCAATCCCAGAACGGAGACCACAGGAAGTTATAGACATAGTACTTACCGCAGCGGAAAAGAAACCTAGTGCTTCTGAAGAAGCCTCAAATCAACCCAAACCAAGAAAAAAAACAGGAGCTATCAGGGTATGGCGATGTACCGTATGCGGGTATTTGTGTGCCAGAGAGATACCCCCACCACTCTGTCCTATCTGTAAAGCAAAAGCGGAACGATTTGAGCCTTTTATCATCAGCTAAAAAAGGTATCACGAGACGATCTCACGAATTTTCTTTATGATTTCATCTTTTTGAGCGACCGTTAATTCTTGGTCCAGTTTCGGATACAACGATACTTCCTCGAATGTTTTATGCGCCATAATTAATTCTTTGAACTCATCATACTGCGCCGGTCTGTTCCACATCAAGTCCTTTCGCATGACCCGCACCCGATTAAGAATCTCATTATGTTGCTGGATGAGCTCTGGGACCATCTTATATCCTTCAGAAATGTTCTTTGGGCTATACGAAGAAAAAATCGCTTTTTCTTCAGTGAAAATATGTTTTTCCAGCGCCCATTCGAAGGTATCAAACACCTTCATCAGGGACACAAGTTCAATACCCATACTTTTTTCAACATCATATAACAGTTTCAGGATTCTTGTATGATCTGCTGTCATCAACTCAAGTACCGATGTCGTTTTCATACTTACATAACCCCCTGTATCATCAACCGTTATTGGATACAGCAGCTTGTTTATAAACCTAGCTTTTTAGAATCAGATACCTAGCGTTACTTCTGATACTTCAAAGCGCTGTGCCACCGGTCACTGTGCTACCGATTTTCACGAAGCGTGTTGGTGGGAATGAGTCGATTGTGAATCAGTTTCTGGTTGCGAGTTTTATCGGTTCCTAAGTCAGCATCCCATTGATCGTCTCGTTGTTTACTTTTTTCTTTCCCATTGGTTAAGTATTATTCAGGTGCGCAGGAGTCGCATCCGGAAGGAAAGAGTCCTTTTGCCATGAAAATCTTGCAGATGCGGCAGGTCTCCTTGATCATGGTATCGTCGGTGTAGTTGAGGATGCGTTCTGATGAGAGGCGGATTTCTTTTATAAGTTCTTCATCGTCGATAGTCTTATTTCCTCGTTTATGGGAGACGTATTGGCAGACTGCTGCGGGTGTGATACCAAGTTTTTCTGCGGCTTCTTTTTGGTTTAACCCAAAATTGGTCATCAAGCTTTCTGCAATCTCTTTTCTTATGAGGGGAAGTCCATTCCATATCACATATTCACAGGGAACGCGTTTCATCATAGGGTACAATTGTTAATTTATACTTATAATTAATGTTTTTATTTTTTTTAAAGCTTGGTAAAAATAGATGAGTGTAATGGTTTGTCTTTTCGCAGATATGAATGCGAAAGTTTTAAATACAGTAGGTGTATTAACAATTGTTAATAGGGGTATATTGGGGATAAATGAAGAGGGTACCAAACAACTCACGTTAACCTGCGTGGAGATGTAAAACCAAACGGGGAAAAATATTTTTTCATCCCATCCTTTCCTCCTCTCCTCACCAATTAAAGGTCCTCGTTTGCCTTACATCCTCCACCTTGTTTTTCTTATACACCTATTTTGAGGCGGAGAACGTATGAACGACCTGCTTTCGACCATCAACGACCTCAAACACAGCAGCATACAGACGACAATACAACAGAGAATCCAGGAGTTCAAAACCATTGATACGCACTCCGCTGAGGAACTCTTCCAAGAACTCTGCTTCTGCATCCTGACAGCAAATTTTAATGCAGAGCGAAGCATCCACATCCATGCACAGCTCTCCAATTGTTTTTGTTCTGATACCAAAGAAACCCTTGCAAAAAAACTCAAAGAGCAAGGATATCGATTCCCAAACACCAGGGCAGCCTTCATCGTTGAATCAGCCTCAAAGAAAAACATACTTCCCACAATGATTCAAACCTTACAACACGAGGAACGACGCGCATGGCTCGTCGACAACATCAAAGGACTCGGCTACAAAGAAGCAAGTCATTTCCTTAGAAACATCGGGTTTGATGACTACGCAATCATCGACTTTCATATCCTTGACCTCCTCGAACGATACCACCTGATTAAAAAACCAAAGACGCTCACAACAAAACAATATCGGAAAATCGAACACGTCTTACAAAAACTTGCAACAAAAACAAATCTCACTCTTGCAGAACTCGACTTATACCTCTGGTACCTTGAGACCGAAAAAATATTGAAATGAAAACATATTGAGCACTCACGTGAACAGACATGGACTACCACGAAATCATCACAAAACTCCATTCCCTGACAAACCCAGAAAACGTCAAAGGAATGGCACGCTACGGAATCAACCAGCACAACAACCTGGGAATATCGATTTACGTACTGCGACCTCTTGCAAAAGAAATCGGTACAAACCATGCTCTTGCCCTCAAACTCTGGGATTCTCAAATCCATGATGCACGACTGCTCGCATGCTTTATCGATGACCCAGCGCAAGTCACCTCAGAGCAGATGGATGCATGGGCAGAAGATTTTGACTCATGGGACATCTGTGACCAGGCTTGTACCAGTCTCTTTGATCTTTCGCCCCTTGCATACGACAAGGTGTTCCAATGGGCAGGCAAAGAAAAAGAGTTTGTCAAACGCGCAGCATTCTCCCTTGTCGCAGGTTTAGCGGTCCATGACAAGACAGCAACAGATCAGGATTTCGAAGACTTTTTCGCTCTCTGTACCACACATTCGATTGATGAAAGAAACTATGTGAAAAAAGCAGTGAACTGGGCATTACGAAACATCGGGAAAAGAAACTTTTCACTGAATAAAAAAGCACTCAAAACAGCAATAGAAATCAAGAACATCGACTCAAAGTCAGCACGATGGATAGCAGCTGATGCAATCAGGGAACTTACCAGTCCAAAGGTACAACAAAAACTAGAAAGGAAAAAGAAAAAAAAATAAACAAACTTCTGTTTTTTACAGGCTGAGTGCTTGCACTGGGCATTCATCAACGCAGGTGCCACAATCAATGCAGGTGTCCTCATTGACCTCTGCTTTCTCAGCAGTGATTTTAATCGCCTCGACAGGGCATGCTGACACGCAGGTTGCACAACCGGTACATGTTGCTTTATCAACTTTTACTGCCATAATGGTTCTACCTCGTTGCACCCCTGATACCGGTTTTCCTATTTATCTTTTACCTTTAGAAAAATAAACTTAATAAGAGTAAAATTACAGAAACAATTCCCTATATTTTATTTTGGTTTATACTGCTCCATCTTCTTGTTCGCTCGTCGTCCACTAAAAGTAAAATACAGGTACACGAACACAAGTTCAAGAGCAAAAATGACAAGGAAATACAGAAACGTGACAAGAATCGTCCTTGGCACAAACCCATATGAAAGGGTAATCGACCCAAGGAACGGGATGAACATCCCAATCAAAATCAACAGCAGGACCTTCACGATATCTCGATTTTTTCCCATGCAAAGACCGAAAACCACTGACCTATTAAAAGCTATTTCTTCCCGGTTATTCAACGATGAGGGACGGTGAATATTTCTGTGTATCAGCAAGGAGAAACTCATTGCTCATACGAAGGCAATTCACCGGACAGACGTCAGTACATTGCGCACAAAAGGTACAACGAGCAAGATAAATCCTTATCTTTTTCTCCTCATCCTTGAATATAATAGCCTCAGAGGGACAGACCTCTAGACACAGCTTACAACCGATACATTTCTCCGTCTCATAGACGATCTTCCCGCGGAACCGCTCCGGGGTCCCAACCGGCGGATTCATCATCACCTTTCCGTTTTGAACGTCTTTGAAAAAAGTTGTTGAAGAGGAAGGGATATACTTCATCGGATGCTTGTTCGTGAACGGCTTCTTAAACAACTGCGCAAGCAGTTGAAGAATCATCGTGTATCTCACAAACGCAGCCTCCGTGTTTTTTCAATGCTTAACCGATGGAGCTGCTCACCATCAACCATCGTTGACTGGTTGTTCTGAACAAGGGTCACTCGGTTGGTGCAGGACATACACGGGTCAATCGATGCTGCGATAATCGGGATATCTGCGATCTGCTGACCCAGCAGCATAGGAATCCAAGGAAGAATGTTACTGTATGTTGGTGCCCGAACCTTCCAGGAATACAGGGATTCTGCTCCCGTGAGCCGCACATAATGAAACACTTCACCACGAGGAGCCTCCATCCGACCGATCCCCTCACCAGTGACCTTATTCAAAGTCGCCAGAAGAGCAGGGATCTTCGGTTCAGCAACAATGTCTCCAACAGGCATACGGTCAAGACACTGCTCGATAAGATCAATGGACTGTTTGACCTCAAGTAACCGGACAATGATACGATCATACACGTCTCCATTGACTTCACCAGTAAGCACATCAGGGGTCGTGTACTCAAAATCAAGGTCACCGAACGCGAAATACGGCTGATCCAGACGTACATCCTTTCGTACGCCAGATGCACGAGCTGTCGGCCCGACCGCACACAGTTTCAATGCGTCTTCTTTGGTCAACACCCCGCAGTTCCGACACCGCATTTGAATCGTGCTATCATCCAGCATCACATGATGGAGTTTCTCCACCTGCTTCTTCAGATCCTGCAATGTCTTATGGATCCGTGGAACCATCTCAGCAGTGATATCGCGTCGTACCCCACCGATCATCGTGATACCTTTCGTGATCCGATTCCCCGTAAGATACTCAATAAGGTCCAGGACCGCCTCCCGAACTTGCCACGTTAAAAACAGCACTGAGTCAAACCCGATCTCATGGGCAGCGACTCCCGCCCAGAGGATATGAGAGGCGATCCGTTCCAGCTCCGCATGCACCACGCGGAGATACTCGGCCCTATCCGGGACCTGAATGTGCGCAGCGCGCTCCACAGCCAAGGCAAGAGACATCGGATGACAATACGAGCAAATCCCACAGATACGCTCCGCAAGATACAACACCTGGATGAAGTTCCGTTTCGTCCCAGCCCATTCAATACTCCGATGCACATGACCAAGCTGCACATCGACGTTGATGATTTTCTCACCATCGATTTCAAACGAAAAGTTCACAGGCTCCTTCAATGCAGGGTGAATCGGACCAATAGGGATCTGATACGTGGTTCTCGAGGTTGTCGTCATACGTCTCCATCATGAAGATTCCGAACGAGTTTTCCGGGACCAGTTTCATCACGACGCCATGGAAAGACATCCTTTGGGATATCATCTGCGACAAACACCCTGGCATCCTTGGGGATCCCACGTATTTTTACCCCAAGCATCTCTTGCTTTTCCTGCTCAGATATCAACGCCCCAGGGATAAGATCCGTAATGGTGTCAACCATAGGATTTTCCTTTGGCAGAGAAACGGTCATGTTCAATGAAAGCTCCCGTCCCCGCTCACCATGAAACAACGAGAAATGATACACAAGTTCAATAGTATCCCCAAGGTCATAGCCAGAGGTTACCGCAAAATGCGGGTACTGCTCAAATGTGAAAAGATGCTTCACTGCATCTTTAAAAAATCTCGTTTCGACATGGAACCATAGATGGATGAATTCAGTCTTCAGGGTACCCCCTGTTCGACGTTCAATGCGAGGCTGAGTGATTCCATTTGGGAATTTCGTCTGGAAGGAACCAAGAACGTCTTCAGGAGTAACTGAATGTGTTGTCATGTGGTCGTCTCCAGTGTTTCAAGCTTTTCCCATGCTTTTGAGATTCCATAAATAATGTTTTCCGGCCGAGGAGGACACCCAATCACGTACACATCAACAGGGAGGATTTTATCAACCGGTCCGACAAGATTATACGATTCATAGAACACATCACCAGTGTTGCCGCAGTTGCCGACACAGATCACTGCCTTCGGATCAGGCATCTGTTCATAGGTGCGTTTCACCTTGTCAACCATCTGTCGTGATACCGGCCCGGTGATAAGCAGCACGTCCGCATGCCGAGGGGACCCGACGAGTTTGATCCCGAACCGTTCAATATCATACCGAGGACAGAGCGACGCGATGATTTCGATATCACATCCGTTGCAGGACCCTGAGTTAATGTGATAGACCCATAACGCTTTTTTAAAGGATTTTACCAGTCCTTTTGCGATAACGCATTCACCCCTCAACTATTGTCTGCTACTGAGGTAAACTACGAGACTATTAAAAAGTTCTCCCCAACATCAACAAATCCTTGGTACAGGATCACCAAGCGGTTTGCGAAGAATTCGTTTGCCACCAACAGTGGTCTGCAGAACAACACCAGAGACCTTGTCTGTGGCTTCACCGATGATAGCCGCATGTTTTCCCAACGGGTGTTTCTTCAGCACAGCAAGCACGTCATCTGCTTTTTCCTTGACCACGCCAAGAACAACTTTTCCTTCATTGCCGATCTCCAACGGGTCGATACCAAGCATATCACAGGCGGATTGAACACCCTTTGGAATAGGGATCGCATCCTCATACAGAAGCAGCCCGACATGTGATTTTTCGGAAAATTCATTGACCGTGTTTGCAAGACCTCCCCGCGTCGGATCCTTTGCAGACGCAATGCCTCCTTCAGCAAGCAGAGCGCTCATCAACCCATTTAACGGTGCGATATCTGAATGAATGGTGGTCTCAAAACCGTATCCCTCACGGAATGATAACAACGCGATACCATGTTCCCCGATATTCCCGGAGAGAATCAGTGTATCTCCAACGGTAAGATTACTGTCAAGTAACCAGCGGCTATTGAACTTTCTATGCCGTTTTACTTCTTTTATATTCTTTTCAAGAGCAGGGCTTCGTTTTCCAATGCCACTGGTATTGATCATGAACTGCTGCAACGCACCTTTTTCGACTACCTTGGTGTCCCCCGTGACAATCGGGACATTAGCCTTGTTTGCCATATGCCCCATGCTTTTGACAATCGTCTGAAAGATATCCAAGGAGAAACCTTCCTCAATAATGAATCCGGCTGATAACGCAAGAGGCGCTCCGCCGACCACGGCGACATCATTAATAGTCCCACAGACGGCAAGGGATCCGATGTCACCACCAGGGAAAATCAAGGGCTGCACTGTATGGGAATCCGTGGAGAACACAATGTCATCGATGACCGCAGCGTCATCAAGGGCGGTCAGTGGAACTTCCGCAGTCCCTTGTTTTTTAAAAAACCGTAAGATGTTTTGTTTGATGAGCTGGTCCATCAGTTCACCGCCAGCGCCCTGTGCAAGTGTTATCTTCTTTGTCATAATTTCCCCAAGGACATTGTTTTTTTATGGTAAGCCATAGAAAAGATTTATTTATATTCTCTGTTGCCATCCCCTGCGTTATATGTGGCAATGGCAGGATATTGTCCTGACGATCATCAACTTCGGGTTCATGATCACCGCGATTCCCGCGATTTTTCGAAATTATCAACATAAGGAAGCAAAAAGCCAGTCGCTGTCCATGTATCTTATCACAGCAATTCTGCTGACCGCCATGGCTTATGTGTTTCTCACGTTAGACATGCCGTTGAGTTGTGTGTCTACCGCGGGGACCGGCATCATGTGGTATCTTTTGACCTATCAGAAGATTATTTATTCAAAATGATTTTGTAATGGTGGGATGATGATGGAGACGTTGATACTTTGCATCGGTAATCAAGAGGGGGGCGATGATGGTATCGGGCCATATATCGCTCAACGATTGAAGAATGATTCATCTCATGATATGGTCCTTGACTGTGGGACGATCCCGGAGAATTACACGGGGATCATCAAACGACAAAAACCGAAAACACTCATTCTGATCGATGCTGCAGAGATGGGGCTTCCTGCTGGCGAGATGCGCATCATTCCAAGAGAAAAACTCGGGACGATGCACCTTAGTACTCATGGGATACCGCTCTCCGTGTTCATCCAATACCTGGAAAAGGAGGTTCCACGCATTATTTTCATTGGAATTCAACCGGAAACATTACAAGGTAAGATGAGTAATCCAGTCAAGAAAAGCGGTGAGGAACTCATCAGGCTTTTACAAAAGAAAAAAATCATGCAGATATCAGTGCTTTAGTACGGGTATTTCTTCCCAAGGACCTCAGTTGATGACAACGCAGCGACCGCGCCCTTCGCACAGGCGGTGATCACCTGTCGCAGACCCCCGGTGATGTCACCGGCTGCGTACACGCCTCGAACACTCGTGCGTTGTTCGCTATCGACCACGATATACCCGTCTTCATTTATCTTTAAGTGCAGTGCCTTTGCGATCTGGTTTTGAGGTAACACTCCAACAGAGGCAAACACGCCCTCAACCGGTAATGATGATCGCGCAGTGGTCTCTAAATTAAAAAGGCTAACAGATGAGACGTTTTCCTTCCCCCGGATCTCCTCCACGATAGTATTGAAGAGAAAATGCACCCCTTTTTCCCGTGCTTCCTCCTCGTATATCTTCTCCGCACGGAATTGATCACGACGGTGGACAACAGTGACTTCCTTACATCCGAGTTGTTTTAAAAAAATGGATTCCATCAGTGCGGTATTACCTCCGCCCACCACGACAACGCGTTTTCCTTTGAAGAAAAACCCATCACATGTCGCGCAGTAGGACACTCCCTTTCCGATGAATTCAGATTCACCAGGGACTTCGAGTTTCTTATGTTCGGTTCCTGTGCAGAGGATCACCGCGCCTACTTTATAGGAGGCNNCAAAATTTTCGATGTTCGGGGCGAGTTGTAACAGGCCTCCACCGCTCCCACGATCAAATACGATCGTTGAGATCCCCGATCGTTTCGCATAAATCGCAGCGGAAAATCCAGCAGGACCAGCACCGATGATCGCTAATTCATAGTCCATGAAAAACCTCATTGAATATGTACTATTTAGTTTTTTTAAACACCACGGACCGCACAGCGTTTGAAAAAAGGTTTAATCGCTGCGAGGGTTTCATACACATAGTCTCGGGGATAGGGGATAACGGTTTCAAGGTTTGAAGAGACAAGAGGTTTGATGACTTTGAACTGCTGCAGGAAGTAGGTATCTGCTCCTTTCAACCATTGTGCAATCTCCATGATGTCTTCTTTTGTTAAAAGACCTGGGATGAACGTGGTTTTGAATTCGTACGCCGGTGCCTTTGTTTTCAGTATGTCAATCGATGCTTCTATTTTGGAAAGGTCTGTGTTGACTCCTGTCAGTTGAGGGTATTTCTTCTTTGGCGCTTTCACATCCATGGCAACGTAATCGACAAGCTGTTTTTCTAAAAGTTCACCGAGTCGTTCTGGAAACGAACCGTTCGTATCGATCTTTACCAAAAGCCGCAGGTCCTTTATCTGTTTCACAAAATCAACGATATCATCATGGAGGAGTGGTTCTCCTCCAGAGATGACAACACCTTCGAGCAGTGCTTTCCTCTTCGAGAGAAACGAAAGGATTTCCTCCTCTGGGAACATCTCTGCGGTTCCTAGCGCAAGATTCTTGTTATAACAGAAGGGACAGCGGAAGGAACATCCGCTGGTCCAGACGATCGCGCTGATCCGATCCGGATAATCAAGCAACGATGTTTTCTGAAAGCCACCTATCTTCATTGTGTAACAAGGACCTTCTCCCGTAGGTCAAAGGTTGTTCGATCGCGGAACTCCTGTTGTTTCCCCTTGTTCCATTGGTTCACCGGGCGTATGTACCCGACAACTCTGGAGTAGATTTCGCATTCCGTGGTCTTTTGCATCCCCTGGCAGGTCGGGCAGAGCTGATGTTCACCAGCGATATACCCATGGTCTGGGCAGACGCTGAACGTCGGGGTGATCGTATAATACGGTAGAGCATAGTTTGCTGCAACCTTCCGAACAAGGTTCTTCGTCGCAGTCGGTGATGGTTCCTCCTCACCAAGGAAGATGTGCAGGACCGTACCGCCAGTGTATTTGGTCTGCAGAGAATCTTGGAGGTCAAGGGCTTCGAACACATCAGTGGTGAAACCAACCGGCAGCTGCGTGGAGTTCGTATAGTACGGTTCGACATCTCTGCTTCGGTTCTGGGTATAGATCTCCTGGTTGTAGGTGCGGATATCCGGGTAATGTTTCTTATCGATACGGGCGAGACGATAGCTTGTTCCTTCCCCCGGGGTTGCCTCAAGGTTGAAGATATTCCCTGTTTCCACTTGGAAATCTGCAATGCGTGTGCGCATGAAGTCTAAGACTTTCTCAGCAAATGCCTTCCCCTCGGAATCACCAATACTCTTGTTCATGAAGTTCAGAAGGGCATCGTTCATACCGATGAGGCCAATGGTGGAAAAATGATTCTTCCAGTACTCCCCAAAGGCCTTTTGCACATCAGACAGATAGAACCGTGAGTAGGGATGCAAACCGCTCGCGGTAAGGTTCTCGATGAGGTCTCGTTTGATCTCCAGGCTCTGCCTGGCAAGCATCATCAGATTATCGAGTCGCTCAAAGAAATCAGTGTCATCTTTTGCAAGATATCCGACTCGTGGCATGTTCAAAGTAACGACGCCGATAGATCCTGTCTTCGGATTTGCACCAAACAGTCCTCCGCCTCGTTTTTGCAGTTCTCGGTTGTCCAACCGTAAACGGCAGCACATGCTCCGGGCATCTTCTGGTTTCATGTCGCTGTTGATGAAGTTTGAGAAATACGGAATCCCGTATTTCGCGGTCATATCCCAGAGTGGCGCGAGTCCTTCGTTATTCCAGTTGAAATCCTTCGTAATATTATAGGTAGGGATGGGAAAGGTGAAGGGACGTCCTTTTGCGTCCCCGTCATGCATGATTTCTGCGAACGCATGGTTGATCATGTCCATCTCTTCAGTATATTCGCTGTAGTTGTTATCTGTAGGATTGCCACCGATGATGGCTGGTTCATCAGTCAGGTAACTGGGTACGGTAAGATCCATGGTGATGTTGGTGAACGGGCTTTGGAACCCGACCCGTGTGGGGACGTTCATGTTGAAGAGGAACTTCTGCATTTCTTGTTTTACATTGTCGTACTGGAGATTGTCCTTTGCAACGAAGGGAGCGAGTAATGAGTCGAAATTCGAGAGTGCTTGTGCTCCTGCTGCCTCACCCTGAAGGGTGTACAGATAGTTTACGATTTGCATCAATGCGGTGCTGAAGTGTTTCGCTGGTTTGCTTTCGATTTTCCCAGAGACTCCTTTGAAACCGAGCAGTAACAAATCTTGTAGATCCCATCCCACACAATACGCACCAAGGGTACCAAGGTCGTGAATATGGTAGTCCCCCTTCGTGTGGGCGTCTCCAATCTCTGGAGGATAAATCTTATTGAGCCAGTAATGGGAGATGATGCTTTCGGTCGCGTACACATTTAATCCCTGGAGGGAGTAGCTCATGTTGCTGTTCTCGTTAACCTTCCAGTCGAGCATACTGAGGTAGTCATCGACCACATCGATGTCTTTGAGCAAGCCTCCGATATCTCGCATATCCTGGTGTTGTTTTCTGTAGAGGATGAATGCTTTTGCGGTCTTGGCATGTCCGTCTTCGATGAGGATTTTTTCGACGACGTCCTGGACTTGTTCAACGGTTGGTATTTCGCTGCGTTTAAGCTCTTTTTCTAAGATGTCAAGGACTTTATCGGTGAGTTCTGCTGCTCTCTTGTAGTCTTTTCCACCGACTGCCTGTGCGGCTTTCCAGATGGCCTCTGTGATTCTCACTGGGTTGAAATCAACGATTTTTCCGTCTCGTTTTTTTATCTTTCGTATCATATGTACATCTCCTTCTCCTTTTATTTCTCTATGAGATTTTTAACCTCTTTTTCAAAGCTGGTGACATCAGTGAATTGCCGGTAGACCGATGCGAACCTGATGTAGGCGACTTGGTCAACTTCTTTTAACGCGTCCATGACGTATTCGCCGATGAGTTTGGTTTCGATTTCTTCTTTTCCTGTGCGTCTGATCTTCTCTTCGACTCCATCGATCATTTCTTCGATTTTTTCGTGGCTGATCGGTCGTTTTTCGAGTGCTTTTTCCATGCCGTTTCTGATTTTACAGCGGTCGAATCGCTCGCGTCTGCCATCTTTTTTTATGACGAACAAGGGCACCATTTCGATGTATTCGTAGGTCGTGAATCGTTTGTTGCAGCTGAGACATTCTCGACGTCTACGAATGGATCCGCCGGTATCGCGCGAGTCGGTAACTTTCGTGTCAATATGGTTGCAATAGGGGCAATTCATCTCCCATCACCAGATACAATATATGGTATAGCAAAAAAATTAAGCTACAAACTGTAGTATAATTCGTTGGTTTTTAAGCCTTTTCATTTTTTAAAAAAACAAGGTTTTCTTCTGGCTAATTTATTAACGAATGCGACATGCTAGAGTGTGACGACTTTCGCCTGCGAAATCACATTTTGCACAAGTTCTGCGATGTTGATTTTCTGTTCCTCAGCAAGAATGTGCTCAAGACGTGCTTGTGTCGATGGTTTTATTGGAACGGCAGCACATCCATCCGCTTTTGCAATCGATAAATCAAATGTTCCGATCTGTTTCGCAATTTTAATCGTATCTTCCTTATCGAACCCGATCAAGGGTCTCAGAATCGGGATGCTGACCGCTTGTTCAACGACGCGAAGGTTCTGCAGGGTCTGTGAGGCGACCTGCCCAAGGGAATCACCCATGACAATTGCTTCTGCGTGTTCTTTTTGCGCGATCGCCTCCGCATAGCGCAACATCATCCGTTTACACACCACGCAAGTATACTTATTGTTACAGTGCATCTTGTAGCATTCAAGGCTTTGTCCATGGGAAAGGAGCAGTGTAGTGAGTTTCGATGGAACCAGTGTTTTCAGATGTTTTGCTAGTGTGATGAATTTTTCTATTTCACGGTCATCGGTGAACGGGCGGTTATCTGCATGAAGCAGGATGAGTTCGTCTGCTTTTTTGGAAAGCAGGTAGGTCGCCACTGGGGAATCAATACCACTGGACATCAACGCAACAAATTTCATGCGGTCTCCGCTTCAATATAATCGAGATATTCTTTCAAACCACCAACAGGGGGAAACACGATGATTTCTGGGACTTTATAAGGATGAATGGAGCGGATTTTCTGTATGGTCTTTTGGACGTTTCGTTCAGAGGTTTTGGCTAGCAGGACGCATTCGTTTGTCTCCTCGATTTTCCCTTGCCAACGGTAGACCGATTCGATCTTTGGGATGATATGAACACAAGCGACAAGCTTTTCTTTTACAAGGGAACGGGCGATGGTTTTTGCAGTATCCAGAGTATCAGTTGTTGAGTAAATAACGGAAACCATGGTTGTACTCATAGAAAAGAAGATTTTAAGAGTTTGCTTATAGAAGATAGGTTTTCATATGAAGGTCATATGCTATCTGCGATATTTCTTGAGAAGAACCATGGAATAAGTGACTTTTACAGGAGCAATCGCTACAACCAAATCCGGGAATATTTGTAAAATTTTTTTCTAACATTTGAGCAATGCTACATTCTTGTTTTAGATTATCATCTTTATAAAATATTTAACACTCTCTGTATAAGGTAGAAAATAGTCAATATGCCAATGGATCTTCTTTTGTTTCCGTAGATGTCGCTGAATCCGTTGATCAAGCCCATTTAACGCAGATCTTACATAAGCATAGCATCCTTTTTGGAAATGAACGAAACCATGTTTTCCTACCAGAATCGAAGTATCTTTGCGAAGTGCCATGACAAGGAGGTAGGTGCCTTTCATCAGAAGGATATGAGCATAGGTTCTTATAAGACCGATTCTGTTTCCTCTTCAGATGGTACCGCATAACCCTCAGTTCATTTCCATTGAATCCGTTGATGCTGCAAAAAAAGAAATCCAAAAGATAGGAAGCGACCCAAAAAGTCTTGACATCATGGCTCCGAAAGCGATTTTTAAAGTCATTAAACTTGAGCAAGTGATCTTACAAGATGCGATTATCATCAAACAGGATATGCTTTCCCTTGGCGGGGAGGTTGCAATCCCACAGGAAGCATTTGAGCTGAAGAAAAACCCTGCAGCTATTTTAATCATGGGGACCGTGACCCAGCTGAGAGAACTCGTTGGAAAGCTACAACGTCATTACCCACGCATCCAAGGAATCTCAGCTGAACTTTCTTTGCTATTGGAAAAAATCTCGTAAGCAAGCACGGCCCAAAAAAGACATTAACTCATAGATGATTCTAGGTGAGAAGCCCTATGGAAAACCCTGTCTGTCCCCTTGATTTTCGCTATGGGAGAAAAGAGATAAAAGACGTCTTTGGCGAGACAAGTAAACTGCAATACCTTTTAGATGTCGAAGCTGCACTCTCCCGAGCTCATGCTGCTGTAGGTAACATTTCAAAGAAAGCTGCGGATGAGATTTCCAAGAAAGCCACAGTAAAATATGTCACGGTAAAACGAGTCAACGAAATCGAAAAAGAGACCAGGCACGACATCATGGCAGTCACCAAAGCATTAAGTGAAGTATGCAGCGGTGATGCAGGAAAATACGTTCATCTGGGCGCAACCAGCTATGATATCGTGGATACCGCGAATGCCTTACAATTTGCTGCAGCAACTGATCTTATCAAAGCACAAGTAAAAGAGCTGCGGGTGACCCTTGTTGGTCTTGCCAAAGAGTACAAAAACACAATCATGGCAGGACGAACCCATGGACAATTCTCCATCCCTATTACTTTTGGTTTGAAGATGGCGGTCTATGCGATGGAGGTCGACCGACATCTGGAACGACTCCATGAATGCAAATCACGCTTGCTGGTCGGCAAGATGTCGGGTGCGGTCGGCTCCGGGGCAGCGATGGGGAAACATGCGTTGAAAATCCAGGAGCTGGTCATGGCTGATCTCAAACTCGGGACAGAGGAGGCAGCGACCCAGATCGTCGGCCGTGACCGCTACATCGAGTTACTCTCTGTTTTAGCAAATATCGCAAGCAGCATGGAGAAGTTCGCAACAGAAATCCGCAATCTCCAGCGCAGTGAGATAGGCGAAGTCTCCGAAGCGTTCGATGCAAAAAAACAGGTTGGCTCATCAACAATGCCGCAGAAACGCAACCCAATCCTCTGCGAGCAGATCTGTGGGATCGCCCGTGTCATCCGAAGCTTCATCATCCCAGCCTATGAGAATGCAATCCAGTGGCATGAACGAGACCTCTGTAACTCCTCATCAGAACGCTTCATCCTGCCGCATTCCCTGATTATGACGGATTGGATCGTGTTCCAGATGAACAAGGTGTTCCGCAACCTGCAGGTGAACCCGGAGCGGATGCGACAGAACCTAGAGAACTCAAAAGGACTGCCGATGGCAGAGGCAGTGATGACGAAACTTGTGGAGAAAGGCATGGGGCGCGGTGATGCCCATGAACTGGTCAGAACCTGCTCCCTGAAAGCAATCAGTGACAATAAACAACTCCTTTCCGTGTTGCTGGAGAACCCCAAGGTAACAAAACTCCTCAAGAAGAAAGAACTCGAAGAGGTCATGAACCCCCGGAATTACCTTGGTGTCTCCGATAAAATCGTTGATCAGGTGGTCAAGAAACTCACACGGTAGAACGAGAGGCGTAGAACAATGGAAAAACTCGAAAGACTCATTGCAAACACTGAAGAAGTCATCACCATCGAAGAACTCAAAACAGTGCTCAATAAACCAAACCCGAAAGCATACATCGGGTTTGAACCCTCAGGAGTAGTGCATCTCGGCTGGAAGATCTGCACAAACAAGATAAAAGATTTTCTCGCCTGTGGGTTTGATTTCACGGTGCTGCTGGCGGATTGGCATGCATACATCAACGATAAACTGGGGGGAGACCTTGAGAAAATCAAACTCTGTGGCAGATACATGCAGGATTGCTTCGCGGCGATGGGGATTGACACCAGCAAGGTTCGGTTCGTGTACGCAAGTGATTATGTGAACGATGCGAAATACTGGGAGCTGGTGCTGAAAACATCCAAAGCAACATCGGTCGCCCGGGTGAAACGCGCGATGGACATCATGGGACGCGGGGAAGAAGAAGCAGAGAAAGACTTGTCAAAATTGTTTTACCCGGCGATGCAAGTCTCCGATATTTTTTATCTTCAGTTAGATGTCGCCTATGGAGGTACCGACCAACGTCATGCTCATATGCTCGCTCGTGATGTGGCAAAAAAGATAGGACGAACCGCCCCGGTTGCGATTCACACACCGTTGTTAACAAGCTTGCAGGCAGATGGCCGCATGAATCCCATCGAAGCGAAGATGAGCAAAAGCAAACCAGAGACCATGATCTCGATACACGATTCTCCAGATGTAGTGAAAAAGAAACTGAGCAGGGCATACTGCCCGGAGAAGCAGATCGAGGGAAATCCGGTTCTGGAGATCTGTAAGTTCGTCATCTTCCCAGACCTTGAGGGAAAAACGTTCTTGATTGAGCGGCCTGAGAAATTCGGTGGGAACCTGCAGTTCACCACCTACGAAGAGCTTGTAACCGCGTTCGCAGCAGGACTCCACCCGCTGGATCTGAAGAACGCGACCGCACAGCACATCAATATCATCCTTGGACCGGTGCATACGTTCTTTGAGACGCACCCTGAGAATCTCCAGAAGATGAGAACAGCAGGAATTCTTCAATAACACTAGGTCTTTTTTAGAAGAAAAAAATAACGAGAGAAGGGATACTTACCTTCCTTCGTTGCACGGTTCGTACAGGTTCAATGCCGGATCACCAAACAGGATGTACTCCTGGAAACTCACGTATTTTGCCTCCATCATCGGATTGAGGCCTTTCGATGAGGTCGTCGTGTACAAATCAGCATAGTTGTTCTGTGCCATCTCAAGGTCTAACAATGCATCNNTTGAGTTTCCTCATGTTGGTGCAGAGGTCTTCATAGATTTTCTCCCCGAAATGCGCATCCGGGAAGATACCTCTCTTCCACTGGCTCTTCGCCTTTATGTATTTCAGATAGGTTTGGATGGGGAAATCGTATTTTGTGTTCTTCGGCTCAAGATACCCCCCGCCAATGTTTGATCCCGTCGGTGAGGCAATAAGAGACGCGACTCCTGCATGTACCAAGGATTGGCCAATATTCGTTCGTGAATACTGTCCATCAAGTTTCCCGCAGATGCAGCTTTCCAACCACATAAATGAAGGACCCAGATTCATGTTCGATACTGTCCGCGTAGTATAATCACCTACCGCGCTTAAGTCTCCGCCGGGGCCTATGAATCCACCCGCTATCGGTACAAGAGTATTGGTAAATAATGCTTTTATGAGTGGGCCACCAATTCCTGATGCCACGATATCATTCCCAGCCACACCAAATTGAAATTGATTCCCATGACCATTGACAAACAAAAAGTTGCTGGACTCGAAGATATCACCGCCTTTCACGTTCCCTTCACCAACGAGTCTTCGGACCTGCCATTTTTCAAAGAGAAGTCTGTTGACGAGGTTGTTGGTCTTAAGTTTACTTAACGCGTCTTCACTCAGCCCTTTTGCTATCCCCTCTTCATATAAAGCGCCTTGCAAGGTGAATCCTAAGGGTTCTACAACTTCATAGGCAGCCCGCTTGTAGGTCATCTCTTGGCGACCTACTGAAAATGATAAACCGGGGAGAACCCATGAAAGCCTTCACAGGGTACGCGGAGATGACCTACAAGCGGGCTGCCTATGAAGTAGTAGACCCCTT
>JAFNFT010000066.1:0-9870 GCA_017885605.1 Methanobacteriota archaeon
AATCATCCATGTGATATCACATCCAGAAGCTCTTTTTCACTAATAGAACCTTCGCGAACCACCCGTGGTTTTTTCATCGAAAGATCTACAATCGTCGAAGCAGTGCCTTCTTTTCTGCCATCATGGAGGCAGACGGGGATGGACGTCTCTAACTGTTGAAGAATATCTTTGATTAAACCCTGGGTTTTTTTCTGATGGATATTTGCACTCGTCACGGTCAATGGACCAAATATCGAGAGTAATTTTAAGGCAATAGGGTGATGTGGTATTCGTATTGCAATCGTGTCAAAACCACCGGTGATTATAGCAGGAACCGATGGTTTTTTTTTCAAAATAATCGTTACAGTTCCTGGTAAAAACATTTCAATTACTTTCCGTGCCGTGTCATTCATAAATGCAATAGTTTCAATCGCTTTGATTGACGAAACCGCAACAGGCAAGGGAATCGAATAGGGGCGTCGTTTTATATCAAAAACTTTTTTTACCGCTGTTTCATTGTAGATATCTGCTCCAAGCGCATAGAGTGTATCAGTTGGATAGATGATTGGTTGTCCTTCTTTCAATGCTTTTATTGCCGCGGAGAAATCGTTTTTTTTCATGCGTCTTACTTATCTGTTTTGATAAAATCGCCAAGGGTGAATGCAGCTTGGGCTCCTTTCTGCGATCCAGCGGAAATATCTTTTACTTCTTCCATCAACTGGATACCAAGTTCTTTTTCTAGCTTTGTGATCGTCTGATCAGATGGTCGAAGGTCGCCGTTTTCCAGTTTGGCGATCGTCACGGTCCGTTCACCGATCTTGAACCCAAGTTCCTCTCGTGTCAGCCCTTTCTTTTTTCGTGCCTGTTCGATGAGATGGTTCCAGTTTGTCACCAGTTCTTTTCCCATGGCCTTGTCTTTGTAGATGTCCCGTTCGATATTCTGTGTTTTTTTTATAGGAAGTCGCGGTGGTTTTGGCGGGCTGCTCGTTCGTACTGGTTCTTGTTGTACAACCCCTTCTGCGTATTTGATGCAATCAGGGCAGACGAACATTTTTGCCCCATCGATGATCGCTTCTTTGCCTCCTTTACACTCTCTCCCACAAAGTTCACAAGGCATTTTAATGTCCCTCCAAGAGGTATTTCGTTATAACAATCCTGCTTTCTGCAGAACCATTAGATCCTCAGTGCTGAGTTTCTCTCCGCGTTTGAAACGATCGAAGATATCATCTGCTTCTTTCTGGGCTGCGGATACATCAGCCAATTTTTTCTTTTTCTCTTTCTTCTTTTCGGTGCTTGAGATGGTCTTCTCCAGTTCGTGAATATTGTTGACATGGTCGATGAATTCTTTATGGAGCTTGTCTGCCTCAATTTTTGTTACCACGATATTTTCTTGAATCTCCGTTGTTCGTTTTACGAGTTTATCCAGTTGTTTTAATTGTTCGAGCATTCCTTGGTGTTCTTCCTGTGCTTTCTTTGCCATTTTCTCGACGAGCTCGTGCTGTTTTTCTGCTTTCTGGCGCGTTAATTTTTCTTCTTCGATTGCTTTCTTCAGTTTTGGATCCTTATTTAATTTTTCATCCGCATCTTTGATCTTCAAATGAATTCCTTTAATCGTCTCAATCAGTTTTTTTTCTTTCTGAGCGGACATTGGTTGGGTCATCTGTTCGGTTTCAAGTTTTCTGAGATATTGTTTTAATTCATTGACATTCACACCAGAATTTGCTGTTCGTTCTCGTTCTAGTTCTTTGATATTCTTTTTTAATTCAAGATGATGTGTTAAAAATTCATTTCGCTGCTCTTTTGCGTGCTTCACCCGTTCATTATGCTCATCACGTTTCTTTTTATGTTCACTTATTAGGTTTCGTATCTGTCGAACCTTTGCGTTGAGCTCATCGCGTTCTCTTGCCATCTTTTTCGACTGGTCGTGCAACTCATCTCGGCTTTTCTTCAAATGATTCGCTTTTTCTTGTAGATCATCTTTTTTTCGGACCATATCTTCTAGCGGTTCGTCGTCCATTTTCTGCCTCTGACTCAACGGAAAAACACGGAGGTAAAATAGTGGGTCTTTATTAAAAGTTTTCTGATAATTATCTGATTTGCCTCCTGTCCTTCTTTTTACTCCGAAGCAGAAATGTTTTTATAAGATTATCGGTCAATCATTAGCATGGTGTTATAAGAAATCGAGCAGGAGCTCTGGTGTGGGGCTTGCGATGTGATGTGCTTTCGGGGAATGGAGTATTTGCATGAGGTTTACCTTTGCGATAATATTTGGATAATTTTCTATGAGCATGGTGCTGAATTTTTTTGCATCTCTTAGATTTTGAGTAGTAAAAAGTATCATCCAATCATATTCACCATGAATGAGATAGCTACTCTCAATGGTTATTCCCTGTTTTACATACTCCTCGTCATATTGAAGGAATGCGATTTTTTCCGCTGTTTCTTTACTGATTTTTTTCATCGACCTTTTTATGAGTAATATATATTTTAGGAGTCCTTGTTTTTTCTCATCTGTTATCGTGGTATACCCCCAGATAACATGGTCTTCTTCCAGTTGAGTGATAATCCTTTGTGTTTTTTGTCTTGAGAACCCACAGAGTTTTGCGATTGAGTTGATACTATCTTTTGAGTTTTTCTGTAGCGCTATAAGGATCTTTTTTTCATCTTGATTGAGCTGTTCTTTCCTTATTTGTGAGTTTGTTTTCATATGAATTTACGGTACCGCAACCCGGACTTCTTTAAAAAAGTACCCACTAGAAAAAAAATCAACCTCAATCGTATATTGTTTAAAAAAACGAACAAGTAATCTTCGAAAAAACCTTTTTCTTTTACAGATGTTCCTCTGTTGTTATGTTTATATACTGGAAACAGATTTCTTTAAATTATTCCAAAATGATTCATGGGTGTCTTCTATGAGTGAGGAAACACATAATTGGAAAAAAGAAACAGAGGGACTTGGTTGGCAAGTATCCTTATCTATCCTTGTTGGGGTGGGATGGCTCGTGTTTCTCGTTGTATGGTTATTTTTTTATGCAAACGATTACGTGTGGGAGAAAAATGTCGCGGTTTTCCTCCTGTCGCTGCTCCTTTTGATAGGAGTCCTGGGGGTGCCTTGGGCGTACTGGGCGTTCAAAAAACAAACCTCTATTGAAAAAGAAATGTGGAAACAAAAAGGATTCCAATGGCGGTTTTGGGTCTCGATGATCGTCGGATTATCCTGCATTCTCTTTTTGATCTATTGGTTCTGGGCATTAGCCGAACCATATGATATCTATCGAAATCTTGCGATTTTCATCATCACCTTGTTGATCGCGGGGGGTCTTGTGGCAGCCCTATGGGTCCCCTGGGGCATGAAACACAGTCCAGAACAGCACCATCACCATGATGAAGGCAACAAAGAATAATACGTCTCATGGAGTTGTAACACGGAAATCCGTTATGTATCTTTTTTTCTTTTCTGCTGAATGATCAAAAGACCATCTAGGAATACCGCAAGGATCCCTGTGATAAAGACCATATCGAACACACTCGCCCCGCCAATTACCGCGATTCTCGTGGTCTGGGTCTCGTGCTGTAGTAAACTCATTAGATGAAAACCGTCCGCTCCAATCAGCACACCAAGCGTCCCTATCGTATAGGCGAAAGGCGCCGCTTTATTTTTCTGCTTCCAGGCGACCACGATAGAAACAACACTTGCAACGATTATAGGCAAAATCCAATACGGGAACGTTGAGACAATCCCTTTCTCTGGGTCCGGATAGGTGACAAAAAATGTCACGAGAGTCACGATCCCAATACCAAGAAGAACCAAAACCGGTTTCAACCGGTTTTTAAACGAGAGATACACACTGAGCAAAATTGGAATGACTGCACCACCAACATTGATTCCAACAATCCAATTCGCGTGATACTGAAACAAGGGGATATTCGAAAAACTTATTCCTACGTATTCGTCGATGAACCCTGATCCGAGTAAAAATGACACAAAAACAATGATAATTGCTTCGAGAGATGAAAAACCCATGTCTTTGAATGCTTTTGTGATGATAAGATACACAATATACAACACGAGAACCGGCAGAAGGATGACAAAAAGATAACCAATGAACTGGTTTAAAAATGATGTGACTGCGATCATCATGTCGATCATTATGGCTCAGATAAAAGGATTATTTATAAACTTAATTAAAGAAAAAATATCATCTTTTTTTTGCCTATCTCGACGATGCTCTTCAGGATAAATTACAGAAATGATTTTGACAGGATGAAAATCACATTTATAGAAGATATTTTTATTACTATAATCGAAACATATATATAATGGCCATTCATATAATCATTACATTCAAAGGGGGCAAATATGAGTAATAAACGAGATTCTAAAAAATCAAGAATAGAGGCAGTTGTCATAGCGCTATTATTTATAGGAACCGCGTTAATTGTTTCTGTCAATACTATCGCTACGAACCTACAAAGCAACCCGATAACAAACAATGGTTCACAAAAAAATTATTATACTGAAGGGAGTGAAGGACCTTTTGTTTTAGATCGAAGTTATTATCTGATAGACCCAGACCCTGCATCAATGAACACTGCGGATAACGATGACGCAGGTTATAAAAAAGATGCTGGATTGGATCAACCAAGAGCCTTAGCATTATACCCTGGAGAGCTTATCGATGAAACACCAGGTCGTGGGAGATCAGGGAAAATCTCTTCTACTGATACAAATGATTGGTATTTATTCTCCGTTTGTCAAGGCCAACAGATTGTATTCTCCGTAACACCACCCTCCGGGTTTGACGTTGACATTTCCTTATGGACCTCTGCTGGTGTCATGATGGCATCATCAAATAACTCAGGAAGCACACCTGAAACCATAAGCTACTCAGCCACCTACACTGGAAAATGGTACGTTGATATAAGATATGTCAGTGGAACCGGAACAGGGAAATACACCTTTACAGTAAGCTTCAGCAATCAGAATGATGCGAACAGTGGGGCTGATGCTCCGAATGTCCGTACATCCGCATTGCTTCTGACACCCGGGACATACTTTGGATTCGTCGATATGAACGATCCGTATGATTGGTATAAGATCCAAGCCACGACCGGACAGGGAATAAATGTGACCTTAAAAATGAAGGATCTCTCGGTTCTTACTGATTTTGACCTGCAGCTCTACAACCCCAGTGGAACACTCGTCTACGAAGGGAATCAATACTTTGATGACAATTTCAATTACCCTGCTGACGTCACCGGTCAATGGAGCATTCGTGTTGATATCTTCCCTGGATGGGTGGATGTCCCAACCCCGACAAACTGGAGTTATTACTCCTATGGTTCCGGTGCCTACAACCTGACACTTAAGCTTCAAACCAGTGGAGTTGCCCCACCTGGGCCTATCCCACAACCGGATATCACCCCCATTGCCAAGACCTTCAAGATAACAAATGATCCAGATAGCACCAAAGACGATTTCGGGTATCTTGCTGCGATCCCCGCTTGCAACTACCTTGATGGTGGACAACGCTATCTTGCACCAATCATCTACACCGGAGACTCAACACCAACAGCATATTACGATGATCCGACCGCCTTTGGAACCGTTGATGATACGACACAATACCTGATCGACGATTGGAATGATTACCTTGCATTATTTGCCAAGACACCAGAGCAATACACCCTCCCGGCAGATCCCATACAAGCAGCTGCTGACATCGCAACACAAGGGTGGACATCTTCTCCGACCGTAGTCGTCGCAGTGGATGGAAGCGGTTTTGAGGATACCGTCAAAACCGTCCTGAAGAGAACAGCGACCTTGAAACGAGACACAAAGGTTACCGATGGTATTACCAATGCACAAATGAAAAGGGTTGGAGGAGCACTTGTATATCCCCTGTTCATTGGACCGAAATGGTGCGCAATTAACGTAAGCATGTTCGGGACTGGTGGAGCACAACCAAATATTGGTGCAATTATTCCATTTTTTATGACAATGCAACAAGATTGGTGGCCGAGTCCCTATGACGCAGAAGGTTCAAAAACAGATAATTATTATCCTATCACCCGGATGGGTATCTGGGATGCTGAAGCTGATATCAATTCCAGCCTTTGGACCATTAAGATAACGCAATACGCTGGTGACCGTTACCGATTTAAAGTAACAAATGCCGACTCAGTCATCAACGCAAAACTCACAACGACAACAGCATCTGATCTTTTAGTATTCCTTGTCGATCCCCAAGGGCGTATCAGAGCGCCAACAATGCCTGCGTGGAATGGACCCGTAAACCCAATCCATATCTGGAATGGACTTGAAAACCCTGCTTATAACCCCTGGAGATGCTGGCACCCTGCTGATCACACAGAATATTCAGCGGAAGTCCTTCACCCTGAGACAGGTACCTGGACTGCGATAGTTGTGCCACGTGACGCGAACGGATCAAACGTGAAATACACTCTTGCTGTCGATGTCAGAACGGTCAACCCAGTTCGAGCTGATGCGACAATGTCAGCAGCGAACGCTGCAGTCATTGCTTCCTTGAACCACCTGCCATTGCTCTACGTCAACCAAGATACCGTACCAGCTGCGACCGCGAGTGCGTTCACAGCCCTCGGAGTGACAAAGGTCATCTTTGTTGAACGCGGTGAAATCGGGAAGAATGTGCGTAGCAAACTCCCAACGGTTGATAAAGATTTAAAAACCATGCAGGAAATCGTTGATGAGATAAAGGGTAATTCCGCCTCTGAGAACTATATCACCGTTACCTCATTGAAGACCGGAGAAGGTTTCTTTGCACCCGCCGCAATGCTTGCAGCGTATCATGGTTCGCCAGTCATCCGAGTGGAAGACGCGCCGAATGGTGATCCAGCTTCGGTTGCACAACGAATCCATTGCTGGCAACGCTGGGATGGAGATTTCTACCACGGTTCTCGTTCCACAGGACATTTACCTCAAGCATCAGCACCTGTTGAACAAAACAAATTCAAAGACTATATGACACTGGTGAAATACTTCCTTGGTGCAAACGTCACAGTCCCACCCTATGGTCTTGATGCAAAGCGGTACTGGAACGATGAGATGGTTACAAAATTAACTGACTATGTTGACAGCTTAGGGCTTGACAAAGACGGCCAAGAAGGATACGTCACTGTTGCACCACGCGATGATATCACCCTTGAGTTACACTCTGCTCTTATGGGGAACAACTCCTATGCCGGTGATATCCCTGGAGACACCCCTGCCTACGCAAATGCCCTTGTGGTCAGAAACGTTCTCTACTCTGCATTGATATACGCGAACCCCGGTCGTGACACGACGACCAGTACGATGATGAACTTCCCAGATGGCGGTTCTTGGAAGACCAACGATGGAAAAACCGAACCAGCCTTTTCCAGTCGAGTCGTAAAAAATGCGTTCAGTTCACATCTCAGAACCTTTGATGGACACTGTCTCTGGGTCGCTTACCTCCAACGAATGAACGATGGTGCCAGTGTATTTTATTACTCAGGTCATGGTACCGGCGGAAGCGGTATGTCTTCACAGTACGAACAAACAGAACATTCCGCCTATCCGGATCAGATCTGGTGGGATGCCTGGCGTGGATATATGTATGATAACTGGAAGACATCACGAGACGGTGGATTCACCTGGTATAACCCAGAGCCACCAACACTCTACGATATTATTCACTACAAATGGATTGATCAAATCCTGCCCAACCTCCGCAGTCAAGCGGTTTTCTACATGTCCTGTACAACATGGGATGGTGATGGTCCCATGATCTACCTTGATCATGGTGCGGTCTGTGGTTATGGGAACGCAGGAACCGGATTGTGTCCAGAGGCAGACTTGGCAGATGATCATTTCTTCGTAGATACCATGATCAATGGAGTGTCGATTGGTGTTGCGTTTTCACACCAGGTTTGGCTGCATTATCGAGACTACACGACAGATGATCCTACCTCGATGTATGGTTCTTCATCCATGCAGGTCACGACCATCCAGTGTATCTACGGTGACCCAAGTCTCGTCCTGTATAGCCCAGAGTGGCAAACACCAGTACCTATAGATGCCTAGGCGCATCTCCCCCTCTTTTTTTCTTTTTTTTATTTATCTTTTTTTGAAAAAACCTTTTTTCAAATAAAAAAATATTTCTTATAAAAATAAAGGACAAAAAAAGAAGGAAACTGTTGTGTTGCTAGCGTAGTTTCTTAAATTTGTACCCGTAATAAATAGCACCGGTGTGTCCGTCTTGCTGGATCTTCCGAAACGTACTTTCGACCTTCATTCCTATTTTCACTTCGTCTAACGGGCAGTCAACAATCTGTGCTGTCACCTGTGGTCCTTCCTCTAGTTTAATGATGGCGATCGGATACGGGGTTTGCTCTTCGAAATCCTCGGGACCAACATGGATGATCGTATAGGTCACCACCTCTCCTTTGCCTGATAGTTTTGTCTCTTTCATTTTTCCCATACTTTTTCGTCGACAGTCTGGGCAGGATTCTCTTGGTGGGAAAAAGACTCGTTCACAGGTCCCGCATTTGTTTCCTATGAAATTATATCGCTGGGGGATCTCTCTCCAGAATCGTGCGACGCCTTCTTTCATTGTTACATCGCCTCCATGATATGAATAACACAGGTTGCTCCAGAGCCACCTACATTATGGGCAAGTCCTATTTTTGCATCTTTTACCTGCCGTTTCCCAGCTTCACCTCGTAACTGCATGGTGAGTTCTACGATCTGCGCAACTCCCGTTGCTCCAACGGGATGTCCTTTTGCTTTGAGACCTCCGCTGGTATTTACTGGTAAAGAGCCATCAAGGGTCGTAATTTTATTGTCGATCGCTTTTCCCCCTTCTCCTTTTTTGACAAATCCAAGGTCTTCGATTGCGCAGATTTCTGCGATAGTGAAACAATCATGAACCTCGGCAAAGTCGATGTCCTTTGGTGTGAGATTCGCTTGTTTGTACGCCATTTTTGCTGCATAGACGGTTGCATCAAGTGTGCAAATATCACGACGGCCATGGAGTGCAAGGGTATCTGAGGCTTGTCCTGAGCCAATAATTTTAACTGGTTTGTCCGTGTATTTCTTTGCTTTTTCTGCAGCGCAGAGCACAAGGGATGCTGCGCCGTCGCTCACTGGGGAGCAATCCATAAGTCCAAGCGGGTACGCAACCATCGTTGCTTTCATGACTGCTTCAAGTGAAATAGGTGATTGATACTGGGCATACGGGTTAAAGGCACCATTGGCATGGTTTTTTACCGCGACCTGAGCGAGTTGTTCTTTGGTTGTCCCATACTCGTACATATGCCGTGTCGCAATCAATGCATAAATTGCTGGGAAGGTCGCGCCAAAGAAAGCTTCCCATTCCTGATCCGACGCGGTTGCAAGGATTTCTGTTGCTGCAGAGCCGCCGACATCGTTCATTTTTTCAATACCACCGACCACTACGATATCATTCATCCCGGAGGCAATAGAAAGATATCCTTCACGAACTGCAAGACCTCCAGACGCACAAGCCCCTTCGACACGGGTTGCAGGGATATGAAGCTGTGAAAACCCAGAGACTTCAGCGACAAGGGCGCCAACATGCTCCTGGTCGACGAATCGCCCGGAACTCATAGAGCCGACATACAGGGCGTCGATATCTTTTCCTTCGATTTTTGCATCAAGGATTGCTTTTGATCCCGCTTCTGCGATAAGTTGCCTGAATGATTTATCCCACAGTTCGCCAAATTTCGTTAATCCAACTCCAATAACAGCGACATCTCTCATGTCTTCTCACTCCCAAAACAACAAGTTTGTCATTTTTGCATAAGTCCCATAATCGACATATTCTTTGTCAGCAACCAGTTGAGCGATCGTTGGTGCATTCTGTCGTG
>JAFNFT010000066.1:9892-24492 GCA_017885605.1 Methanobacteriota archaeon
ACATCTAAAACCGATGCAAGACCAATCATCGATGCACCAGAATATGTGTTGCCGATGTACGGCACCATAAGTCCTTGTTTTATTTGATCCATAGTAAACCCAAGTTTCTTTGCGACATTCACCGGGAATTTCCCGTTTGGCTGATGGAAAATCGCGTAGGTGTAGTCCTCTGGTTTTGTTCCTGCTTTTGTCATGAGATTTGTTGCACAGTTCATGATATGTTTAAAGTAAGCAGGCTCTCCAGTGAATCGTCCCCCATGGGATGGATATTTCATTTCTGCTCGTCGCCAGAAGTCAGGGGTATCAGTCGTGTAGGAGAGNNGATGCAGAATATTCGAGTGCGTCCCCGGGTGCTGCCTGTGATGTATCTGCTCCGATAGCGACTCCGTAGTCGATCATGCCTGCTTTGACAAACCCAAGACAGGTCTGTATAGCAGCGGTTCCTGCTTTGCATGCGAACTCGTAATCAGCAACCATCAGGTCTGGTGTTGCACCAATTGCTTCTGCAACAATGGTCCCAGTTGGTTTGACTGCGTACGGGTGTGATTCACTCCCAACGTAGATAGCACCGATGTCCGTAGGATTCAATGTACCGCGTTTGAGTGCCGCACGTATCGCCTCAACACTAATAGTTGCAGTATCCTGGTCAACAGAGGGTACTGATTTTTCAAAAATCCCAAGTCCCCGGCTGATGGCTTGTCCATCTTTCCCCCAGACTGCTGCAATTACCTCTGCTTTGATGCGGTAGCGAGGGATATGCGCTCCATAACTTACAATGCCTATTTGCTCCATGGTGAACCCAACAAGAGGCAAAACAAAAAAGACTACTTAAAAGTGCCGATTATTATTCGACAATTGACGTAATGAATCTATTACCCTGAAAGTGTGATTTTCTTTCCACCTTTTAATGCTTCAACCGATTGTTCTGCGACTTTCTCCAGTTTGTCATTATCCATTAATTCTTTACGGGCTTTTAAGTTCTGACTGCGCAGGATCTCCCTGTTTTCCTGGAATTGTTGCATCCGTTCTTTTTTTACGGTGACAATTTTTGATCGCATCTCTAAGGCTTTTTCATGGTTGCTCTGAGCTTCTTCTCGGGTTTCAATGTACTTCTTATGTTTTTTATTTGCTTCCCCTATCAGTGTTGCGATTTCATTGACTAATCTCATATATTCTTCGTGTTTCTGCTGGCTTTCATTATAATATTTTTGAACCTTCTCATGTTCTTTGTCCGCTTTTTGAAATAATTCGGTGATTCCCTTATCTGTATCTGAGAGATCCACTTCGATGAGTTGTTGTTTCTCCATTTGTTTTTTGGCTTCATTGAATTCTTTTCGTTTTAGTTTTATTCGGTCAATCAGTTTGTTTTCTTTTCTGGTGTTCATAATGGAGGTTTCTTGTTCGTATTCCATCATTTGGATATCTGCTTTGATTTCCTCAACACGGAGCGGGAGGTTTTTAATAACGTTTCCTTTTTTCTTCCGTTTCGCGTCAATCAGTTCCTTTGCTTGCTGCTGGTACTGATTTCTTTTTTCTTTGTGCTCCTTCATCTTTGCGACAAGTTTTTCTCGTTCTTTTTTGATTTTATCTATGTCGTTTTTGAGTTCTTTGCGTTTTTCGTTGAGCATGTCTCGTTCGTCACGGAATTGCTTTGCCACTTGGTTTAGCTCGTTGCGTTTCTCAATGAGACTCTGATATTTTTTCTCTGCATTTTTCAGTTGTTCAAGGTCTTCTTTCTTCGTAGTTTCTTTATCCTTCACAAGAGACACCCTTTTTCCAATACCGAATTATTCTCCCATTATAAGGTTTACTGCTATTCTTTTACTCGTATGCGAACGTGGTTTTTACCTTTTTCCGCTATCCAGGGGATCTGAATATCTGCGATATTTCCTGGGAGGAGCGTGACTTCAACCTTATTTTTTTGTTTTCCATTCAAATAGAAAAAGACTTTCACGTTTCGTGCTGATATCGTCCCGTTATTCGACAAATTAAAGGATGTGACAATCCTTTCTCCTGGGTTGAAGGTGGTTGGCCAGTGGGATACGTTTTCAAGTTGAAGGAGTATTTTTCCTTCTTTCATCATGGTCATAAGATCGATGGATGCTTGTTTCTTTTTCCCTGTTTTTTTCACAGAGACTGTCACTTCTGTCCATTCCTTTGGTTCCGCAGCATCTGTTGGTGTGACGGTGACCTGGATTGTTTTTGATGTTCGTCCCTCGATTACGGTTGTTGCTGGATCTATGGTGATGATCCATCTCGAGGATGGTGCTGTCTGTTGTGCTTCGATTTCATACGATTGTGTTTTTTTGTACGGGTTTGTGAGTGTGACTTCGAAGATTGCTTTCTCTGTTGCGTCTAGTTCTTTGATGCGGTCGGTGCAGATGATACGGACAGGTTTTGATGTTAACACGATAGCAAGAATGATGAGGAGGAATAAAATGATTACCACAAGGATTATTAAGAGTACGAATTTGGCATCAGAGCCGAATATGTCGTTCAGACCAAGTGATCGTGCTGCGGAATCAAAGAAGTCCAAGATTCCTTCGATGGGCCCTCCGCCGATTACATTGACCGTGATGGTGATGGTGGCAGAGGCATCGCTACTGCCCTCTGATGTGACCGTGATGGTGATGACATCTGAGGTTTCGGTCGTGTTCTTCGGGACTTGGATGAGGACCCTGGCGTCTTCAGCATTGCTCGTGTCTCCTATCCCGAGATTTCTAATGGTTTCTTGGGGGATAAGAGGCCAGTGGTTCTTCGAAGAAGCGGTAATTGTATAGCTATCGACATCGTCAATAGCGCCCGTATTATTATTTTTAACAACGAAATAGAAGAAATGGTTTTCTCCTTTGCTGATATTGATGCTATTTGAATATCCGAGTATTTCTACCTTATAGTTAATGGCTTCTGCAGATATTTCAGCGGTGACTGCTTGACGAGCAATACCGGTGTTTCCGGTGACGACGACGATGAGATCTATGAGGCTGCCGTAAGCTTCTTTAAGGATATTTGATGAATTGACATACACGGGAATGGTCACCCAGCTACCCGCCGAGACTGTTACTGATGTTGGGGCCGAGATAGACCATGCCCCGGTTTTTTCTCTCTCGATGGTCCTTATTTGCAAAGTATCTGTCATTACACTAGTGACATTGAACAGATATTGAACGCTACCACCAGGTATTATCTTTCCCTCTGATGGTGTCGAGATGAGGTCATGGATCTGAATATTTTGTGTTTCTTCGAATTTGACTCGAAGACGGGAAGGATACGCAATTGAAGTAGGTTGGAGCTTCAACTTCGTTATGACCGATTTTGTTCCATTGCTTAAGGAAATACCAATTCCTAGTTTATGGCCATAGGTAATTTCCCTATCAACTCCTGTAAAATTAAAGATGATAGGAGTTATTTTCTTACGAAGGAAGCCTTGTAACTCGTTTCTTGTTAATACTTTTTCATTGGATGCTATGGATGTATTATCTTCGTATAAGGTCACGGTGACACTGACCTTGGGGTGGATAATACAAAGAAATCTATAAAAATAAAGCTCGGCTGTGACATCTTGTAATTTGAGGATTTTATTTCTTTCAAGTCCTTGATCGGCGGTCCAAATTTTCGGTGTTGTCGTTATTTCAATTTTTTCGGTTTTTGATGTATTTGTTCCTTCTTGTTGTGTTTCACTCATTGCTTGGCCGGGATGGAGGTAGTAGATTCGGATATCTTCTTCTGATATTTTTACTGGGATGGTGATAGACGAAGGATGGTACTGGGAATCGTAGATGAACTTTGATGATTTCATCGCGTTAATGAATGAAGCGATATCGTCTGAAGTAAAATTAATGCCTGATTCGTTCCCTGTGCCTTCCAAGAGGGTAGTAACATTTTTTATCAACGCTCCAATTTGCCTTCGTAGCGGACCATGAGTAATGTTGTTTTCCCAACGATTCACCAGCCACTGAAAAGTCTTCTTGATAATAGGTGAATTTAAAATATCTAATGCTAGCGTGGATTTATTCGTGGGGATTATTTCGATGCTGACGAGGAGACTTTCCCCTGGTGTGAGTGTACAATTAACACTTGGTAGTGTTATTTGTTGATCATAGATGTCCCCCAGTCGTGCTGGTGGTGCGAGGAGTACAGTCGTGTTTTTTATCCGCTTAGGGAGAAATGATTCGGCGTCCATTGTGTAGAGTGCTACGCTCACGCTGTCTGTAAGTGTCTTTATTTTTCTTGTATCGGAGAAATATAAGTGATACAGAATGTCACCGCGTATGGTCACCGTGTCGGTTCCATTGTAGGTATAAGCTTCAGAGATGCGGTACGGGCCCGGAAATAATACTTCAAATCCCTCAAGGCCTCCAAATAGACCTCCTAGGTCTATTCCTGATAAGTTATCAAAGTATTTGCCCATAAAGGCAAAGGTTAACCAAGTGATCCATTCTTCTGATAAGCGAGTTTTATTTTGACCAAAGAGTCCATTTTTTTCCAAGATACTCGGTGGATATTCAGAGTCTTTTTGTGATGTTGGGGGGGTTTGAGTAAGTCCGGCAACTCCAAGGTCTGAAGCATTTTCCAAGTTAAGTGCATTTGTGAAATAAAGGGTTGTATATCCTTGAGAGTTTTCTGCGTGAGCTACAGGGATTAGAAAGACAGGAAGAAGTGACCCTAGTATTAGTATGAATGTTAGTAGCAATGTTTTGAGCGCTTTGTGCGCTAGCATATCTTCTCAACCTCGATAGTAACTATCTATCTTATTATTATATAAATCTTTGTTTACAACACTTACCATCTTTGTTTAATTATAATAAGCAATATATTTAATAACATTATGGGTGTACTTTTCTCAGTAAAAAATGAATAAAATAGTCAGAAAAATCCATTACAGTAACGGGGTTTTTCGTAACCACTCAAGGTCACTGATGTACAAGCTTCGGATATCGGTCAAACCATAGCGGAGCATGGCAAGCCTCTCCAGTCCCAGTCCCCAGGCGAGCACCGGGTTTTTCACACCAACAGGTTCTGTGACCTCGGGTCTGAAGATGCCGCTTCCTCCAAGCTCCATCCATTTCCCATTCCAGAGNNCCCATTCTCCGATAAAACTCCTTCAGGATACCAATGAGTTGTCTGAAGTTCGCATCCTCTTCATAGATGATCCCCTCTATTTGGTAGAATTCTGGGAGGTGGGTCGTGTCGATGTTTTCGTTTCGAAACACCCGTTCAAGGGAGAAGACCTTGCAGGGTGGCTTAGGGTGGTTGTAGAGATATCGGATAGTGTTGACCGTGGTATGGGTCCGCAACAGCGCTCGTTCCCCCTCTGCTTTTGAGAACGTGTACCCCCAGCCAGTAGATCCAGTCGTACCCCCATTTTCGTGGACACGAGCAACCTCCTTTAGTAATTGTGGTTCATTAATCGGGAGCCTTGAGGGTATTTTACAGTAGAAAGTATCCTGCATTTCTCGTGCAGGGTGATCCTGCGGGATAAACAGAACATCCATGTTCCAGAAACAGGATTCAACATAATCCCCTTGGATCTCCTGGAACCCCATCTCAACAAAAATCTGTCTGATTTCTGAAATCAACTTGACGAGAGGATGCGGCTTCCCTCCATGCAGAGCTGGAGCGAACGCATGAATGTCGTACGGTCTGATTGTCTTTTGTTTCCATTCATTGTTTTTTATTATCGTACTAGTTAGTTGAGAAATCTCCTCTTGGATTTCAAAACCAGTGTCGACAATCTTTTTTCCATATTCGGAAAGAATGATTGAACTGGTGATGAGATCTTTTTCTTTAATCACGTTCTTTCGTGATGCAAGCGGTTTAATGGTGTTTTTTTCGATTTCCTGTTCCGGATGTTCATGAAGCAGACGTAACAGTTTTTCTTCCTCTGTTATCTCTGTGAGAGCATTTTTTCCTTTGGTCGTGATTTCAATGGTCGTTTCTTTTTCTTTCCGTAGAGTCGCCCAGCCGTTGGTTTTCAACCATCCGATGGCGACAGGGATTTCATCAGATTCAAGGACTCCTGAAAGGTCTTTTAAGAAAAGTGTTCCTTTCTTTTCAGCAAGCAGTTTGAGCGCTCGTTTCTCAGGAAGACCTTTTTCAACAAAACGTTTCCCTTCCTTCCCAAGAGAATAGACGGTTTTTATATGGTTATCCACAGTCACCAGTTTTTTTGACTGTAGCCAGGAGGATGCATTGGCAATCTCCACATCTTGGGTAAACCCCCCTGTTTTAAAGATATCCTCTGGTGAGCCTTGTCCATGGAGTTTCTTGAGCGCAAGAAGTACCTTTTTTTCGTTCTGAGAAAGCTCCTTGATAATTTTATCCGTATCCATTGAAACCTGAAATTGTCTTGCTACGTATTAAGATGTCGATGGTACTATCTCGTTTAGAAAAAAATATAAAACAATAGCTCTTCACCGTTTTTACAATGGGAAGTATACTATGATTGGAAAATTACCCGAAGACATCTTGCAGGCTGTCTTGGAGACTGTTCCGCTCGAATTTTCCGTTATTGATAGAAACGAAAAAGTTCTCGCATGGAATAAACACTCCACCCGAATTTTCAAGCGACCTGAGGCGGTCGTGGGAAGAGATGTACGCAACTGCCATCCGAAGAAAAGTCTCGGGAAAGTCGAACAGATCCTCCAAGAAATGAAAGCGGGGAAACGGGACAAGGCACGATTCTACATCGATCTTCCCCTTGGACCAAATCAGGAGAAACAAAAAGTCCTCATCGAATATTATGCGTTACGAGATGAACAGGGTAAGTACCTTGGTTGCCTTGAAGCGTCACAGAACATCGCTGAGCTGCAGAAATTATCTGGGGAAAAACGTTTGGTAGATTAAGGGTTTAAGAGAGTTTCGAGGTCCAGTAAAAACAATTTCTGAATCCATTCTTCACACTGCTGCTTATGTTTTTGCCTATTCCTTCCTTTCACAATCATATGTGTCCGATGAGGCAACGGGATGCAGATCATTCCATTGACATGGTGCATATCAACGCTTCGGACGTCATACCGTGGGAACGGGTTATTAAACAAGGGGAGATACCCGAGATTTCTTCTTTTGAATCGTGCTTTTCGATTGGCTTCGGGGTACTTGTGTTTTTTCATAGGATTTTTTCTCATTTACTCAAAATAATCGAAATAGAAGAATGAGTCAAAATGTATTGAGAGAGCATCCTTTCACAGAATTAAACGAGGGATGCC
Organism: Methanobacteriota archaeon; assembly: GCA_017885605.1. GTDB lineage: Archaea > Thermoplasmatota > E2 > DHVEG-1 > DHVEG-1 > SM1-50. The sequence continues at coordinate 17,101 of JAFNFT010000066.1, forward strand.
TTTGTGTGTATATAAGTATAATGAAAGCGAAGGTAAGTATTACGTTTTTATAGAACGAGCGTATTACCCCTTTTCAACACCGGGGCCCGTAGCTTAGATCGGTTGGAGCAACCGGCTGATAACCGGTAGGTCGAGAGTTCAAATCTCTCCGGGCCCACCTCTCTTTATTTTTTTGGCGGGGAATACCACTGTCTTTTTCCGCAGACAAATTCTTTGGGTCCTTTTTTCTTCAGATTCCTTAGGTTATTGAGAGGCGCATCCCCATGAGATTCTGCTATAAAATCAAGTTTTTCACAGATTTCAAATTCTACGCATTCCAAACATCCGTCGATTCCTTTCTTTTCGCAGCATTTCCTGATGTTACAGAACGGTGGACCATCGCCATCCTTACAGACCTTATGGCATCGGAATCGAACCATTGCACCGAGCACGTCATAGCATTTCTTGTAATTTTTATATTCTTTAAAAAACGGTATATTAGAGAGTGATTCAGCGGTTTTATCGAAATGAGCGTCACGTAATTCCTTTCGTAAATCTCTTGCTAAATCCGCAATTGTTCCTTTCCGTCCAAAACAATCGCCACAGTATAGTCCACAATAGGTAATCAGATACTCATTTTCTTCTCCCATGCTCTTTTCCGCTATATCATATAGTACTGATAAATTGATAAAAGTATTATTAACAATGGAAATAGTATTTGTAATCCTGGTCAGTGATTTCCCCCATGTAATGCTGCCATTCCTGTGTCTTTGAATCGATAAATAGTTCAGCACCATCGCGTCCAATCGCATCCATAAGAACGGTGTCTTGTTTGAATTCATCTAATGCTTCCATGAGGTTTGTCGGGAGTCGCTGAATATTATTTTCTTTAATTTCTTGTTCTGTCATTTTGTAAATGTTCTTCGTGATTGGTTCATAGTTGATTTTCTTTTTTATACCATCAAGACCAGCATGGGTCAACACTGCGAATAACAAGTATGGGTTTGCTGCAGGGTCAGCATTTCGGACTTCGACATCGACATTCTTTTTTGAAGGGATACGAATGAGACTGCTTCGGTTATGGGGCGCCCAGGCAAGATAGATGGGGGCTTCGTAATGAGGGATTAATCGTTTGTAGGAATTCAGCGTCGGATTAGCGATTGCAGCGATCCCCCGGGAATGGTTCAGGATTCCGCCGATGAAGTACCGTGCGGTTTGATTCAACCCAAATGGATCATTTTCATCTGCAAACATATTCTCCCCTTTGTTATGCAATGCAATATGGGCGTGCAAGCCACTCCCTGCCTCATTGGAGAATGGTTTGGGCATGAAGGTAATGTCGAAATTATACGTTGTTGCGATATCTCGGGCGATGTACTTGAAGAAGCAACAGAAATCCGCTGAGGAAATTGCATCAAGATCAGCTATCTCAATTTCATGTTGTGATTTTCCTGATTCATGATGATGGTATTTCACCGGGTACCCGCAATCCATCAGAGCATCCGACAGTTTTTTCCGATAGTCTTTCGCGTTATCAAGTGGAGGTGCAATAAAGTAACCCTGGTTTTCTTTGATTTCAGTAAACTTACTTTCGCTATGATTGAAAGCATAGAACTCGAGTTCCGGGGAAATCATGATACTATCGTACCCCTGATTCTTCGTGATATCCACTGCTCGTTGGAGGATATATCGTGGTCCGGCACGGTACGGATTGTAATCGACATCACAGAGGTTTGCTCGGATAAGTGCTTCTCCTTCAAGGTGCGGGAGAATCAGGAAGGTATCTGGATCAGGGACAGCGATCATGTCAGAGCGTTCAACCTTTCGGAACCCAACCGAGGAGCCATCGAACCGTGAGCCTTTACTAAGAACATCATCTTTTAAAAAACGAATTGCAGGAACATGAAAGACCCGTAGTCCTCCCAAAAGATCCGTAAAATGAACTTGGATCCATCTGATATGATGCGTTTCTATCTCTTTTTTTATCTGTTGTTGATTCATATGAGCAGTGGAAACAGTACGTATTATAAATTTTTTATGGATATCGATACTATACCAAACAAGAAAAAAACAGACCATGATATTAGTCTACATGAGAATCGACGATGTTAGAAATCAATAAAATCTATTGCATGGATTGTCTTAAGGGATTACCTAAACTGAACGATGCATCTATCGATGTGATCGTGACCTCCCCACCGTACAACATCGGAAAACCCTATCGCTTGTATAACGATGTTCGACCACGAGACGAATATTTAGATTGGATGGGGGCAATAGCAAAAAAATGCTTGCCTAAGTTAAAAGAGAATGGATCGTTTTTTCTTAACATGGGGGGAAAACCAACTGACCCGTGGATTGCAATGGATCTGGCGAATCGATTCCGTAAACACTATACACTGCAAAATACGATTCATTGGATTAAATCCATTGCCATCCCCAAAGAAGATGTCGGGAGTTACCCAACAATCACTGATGACATCGCTGTTGGACATTATCAGCCGGTGAACAGTACACGTTATCTGAGCAACTGCCATGAGTACATCTTTCATTTCACGAAAACCGGGTTTGTTCCTATTGACCACCTTGCGATTGGTGTGAAATACCAGGATAAAACGAATATCGGGCGGTGGAAAAAAGCAACACAGGACCTCCGTGGGAGAGGAAATACCTGGTTCATCCCGTATGAGACCATTCAGACAGCGCGATCTCACCCCACGGTCTTTCCCGAAAAACTCCCAGAAATGTGTATTCGGCTTCATGGAATCAGAAAGAACATGTTGGTGTTTGACCCGTTCATGGGAACTGGATCGGCCGCGCTTGCTTGTCAAAAACTTGGGGTGAACTTCATAGGCTTTGAAATCGATAGAACATACGTGACAATAGCGAAGAGGAACCTATTAAAACAAAAAAAAGAACTATCCCCCCGCCAATAAGTACTATTTATTTTCCATCATGCATCTTTTAATACCTCTGGAGCATAGTGGAAAATGACTATGAAGAAAATCAGTCCCTGGCTTCATGACAGCGCCTATATCGCTCCTCTCTCGCCAGCCTGTCGCATGTGCGCAAAAGGCGAGAAAATGGTGGTTCTTGTCACCGGGTTATGCGCAACGAAATGTTTCTATTGTCCCATCAGTTTTAAAAAAGGTGGGACCGATAGAATATTTGCTGATGAATGGGAATTAGACAATGAGCGTGATACTGAAAAGCTAATTCGCGAGGCTGAGAATATCGATGCGACCGGTGCTGGAATCACTGGCGGGGATCCTCTTCTTGTCTGGCAACGAGTAAAAACATATATAACATTGTTAAAAGAAACATTCGGAGAGTCATTCCACATCCATCTGTATACCTCCGCTCTAAAGAACGCGGATCATCTCTCTGATCTTGTCTCAGTTGGTCTTGATGAAGTCCGATTTCATCCACTCCCGCCAACCTGGAAGAACATGGACGCAAGTCCGATTAAAAAAACGATACAACACATGATTGATTCCTCCGTTGATGTTGCCATAGAGATCCCTGTTCTACCAAAAAAGGAAAAAGAAATCTTTTCTCTTCTTTCATGGGCAGATCAACAAGGTGTGCAATGGATCAACCTTAATGAACTTGAATTCTCCGAACGGAACTGCGATGCCTTTCTCAATCAAGGCTATCGTGTGAAAAATGCGATTTCCGCTGCAGTGAAAGGAAGCCAAGAAACCGCAGGAAAAATCCTTAAAATGTCACAAAAAGAAAATCTCAAACTTGGAGTTCATTACTGTTCCGTGTCCTTCAAAGACGGAGTTCAACTGAAGAATCGCATTCTCCGCAGAGCCAAACACATCGCACGACCCTACGATGTGATTACCAAAGAAGGAACACTCATCAAAGGTGTAATTTATCCTTCTGATCGTTCGTTAGCATCACTTCTGTCCGTGTTACAAAAAACCAATAAGATTCCGTCGCATCTTCTACATCTCGATTACGAAAAGGAACGAATTGAGGTTGCAGCATGGGTACTAGAGAAAATCGCACCAACACTCACGAAACAAGGATATCACTGTTTTATTGTTGAGGAATATCCAACAGCAGACCGACTTGAGGTAGAACGTACCCCATTGCCCGAGTTGTGAAAAAGGTTTTTATATGGGAGCTCTATTCCCACCTTACCATTTTCTAAGGAATGGAATCGATGAAAGCTCTTAAAGGAGGCTAAAAAAAATGCCGATGTATGTACGATTTCAAGTATCAAAAGAACTGCAAGATTTAGCCTATGAATTGATAGAAAAGGCTCGAGATGGTGGAAAACTAGGAAAAGGCGCAAACGAAGCGACAAAGTACGTCGAACGTGGCCAAGCAAAAATCGTCATTATGGCTGAGGACGTCACCCCTGAAGAAATCCTTGCGCATATGCCGATTCTCTGTGAAGAAAAAAACATTCCATATACGTATGTTCCAAGTAAAGAAGAACTTGGAAACGCTGCCGGCCTTGGTATTCCGACGAGTGCCATAGCGATCGTAAACCCTGGTCGCGAGAAAGATCTTGTAGAAAACATCATTAAAAAACTAGAGACAGAAAAGAAGCAGGGTTAAGAGTATGGTTATCGAAGGAACCCCGTGTGAAGTGGTTGAGGTTATCGAACGAACAGGGATGGCTGGGGAAGCCTCTCAAGTGAAAGTACGAGTTTTAGATGGGCGAGATAAAGGAAAAATCATCACTCGTAACGTCATGGGGCCAGTTCGATTAGGTGACATTCTTATGTTAAGTGAAACTCAACGCGAAGCAAAAAAACTTGGTGGGCCGCGATAAGAGGGAGACAAGCATGGTCGAAAAAAGGACATGTTCATTCTGTGGATCTGATATCGAACCTGGAACGGGAAAACTNNTGCCAGAAAAACATGTTGAAACTGGGTCGTATCCCAAGACGGGTACGATGGACAAAAAGCTACTCAAAAAAATCTTGAGCGGTTAGAAAAAATGCATATTGAGCTGCCGTATGGAAAAGGAACAGTACCTCTTGATGTTCCTGATAAGAATCTTCTAGAAATTGCTCTGCCAAAAGAATATATCCCGTCAAGGGAACCTGAGCTGATGATTCAAGAGGCAATGCAGCATCCGTTAGGAACTGGTCGACTTTCTGCCATAGTAGGTCCAGGGGAGACTGTTGCGATTGTTATTGATGATTATACGCGACCCTGCCCGACAAAGACCTTGTTACCGCCTGTCCTAGATGAGTTGAAAAAGGCTGGTGTCAACGATTTAGATGTCCTTATCATTATTGCGACTGGGACACATACACCGCCCTCTACGGATGTTATCAAAGAACTTGTAGACGATAAAATCTTCCGGAATTATATGATTATTTCCAATGATGCGGTCAATGGAAATCATGTGAATGTCGGCAGGACCAAACGAGGCAACGACATTGAAATTCTCAAGGAATTTATCGATGCTGATTTGAAGATACTTCTTGGCGACATTGAATACCATTATTTTGCTGGGTATGGCGGGACACGAAAAAGTATCCTACCGGGGATTTCCTCGAAAAATACGATTCAACGAAACCATAGCCTTCTTTTTGAAAAACATTCCTGCATGGGTCTCTTGAAAGAAAACCCGATCCATCAGGAGATGAACGAGGCGATGCATCTCGCGGGATGCGACTTCGCACTCAGCGTGGTACAAAATTCCCATCATCGTATCGTCGGTGCATGGGCAGGCAAACCAGAATTAGTCATGGACGCTGGAGTAAAACTCGTTGATACCATGTATAAAAAAGAAATTTCAGAAGCACCAGATATCGTGATAACCGCTGCGAACGGACATCCCCACGACATCAACCTCTACCAAGCAATGAAAGCGATGCATACCGCTTGTCAGATCGTAAAACCACATGGTGTCATCATTCTTATTGCTGAATGTCCGGAAGGACACGGGAGTCAACTCTATATCGACTGGTTGAAAAAATATAAAACATCGGAAGAAATACAAAAAGCGTTACAGAATAATTTCATCATCGGTGCCCATAAAGCATTTTACCACCGAATAGCCGTAGAAAACCATCCGGTCATCCTTGTCTCAGCAATGGACACTCCTGATGTAACGAACCTCTTTGGATTTACCAAAGAAAAAACACCGAATGATGCTTTATCAAAAGCACTGGCTCTCTCCGGTAATCAGTCACGTGTCCTTGTGGTACCTCAAGGCACTACGACGTTTTTGACCTTAAAAAAATAATAAAAAACTGCATTCTTTCTTATAAAATAACGAACAATCTTTTTTTGAATCGTTTTCCTCAGATTAGAAATGGTTAAATAGGCGAAAAAGTAACAGGAGGCGTAAATCTATTTGCAGGAAAAAATATATAGAAAGTTTTATTAGTAATGACACCTATGTACATTTGTTGTGTTATGGGGGAATCCTATGCGTAAAACAATAAAAATAGGTTTGGTTATTGGTATTGCTATAGCTTTTTTAACACCGATGTCTTTAGTCATTGCAGATGATGTTCCGACAGTTACCGTATTCTCTCCCAATGGCGGGGAAGTAATAACTGGGGAAATCGCTATCCTATGGTCTGCTTCTGATGATGTGACAATGAATCTAAATGGGACTCTTCTTGTTGAGTACAGTCCGGATAATGGGAACAATTGGAGTGTGATTGCGTCTGGGTTGAATAACACAGGTTTGTATCTGTGGAATACGACGGTTGTCCCTGATGGTAATGCTTATCTTATTCGGGTGAGTGCGACGGATGAGTCGAACAATACTGGTTCAGATACGTCTAATGGTACGTTTTCCATTAACAACAATCTAAACTATCCCCCAACAATACCACAAGTAATTGGACCTTCTGCTGGTGGAAACGGGATTAACTTCAATTTTACTGCCAATACGACCGATCCCGAAGCAGATCAAATCTACTATCTGTTCGATTGGGGTACTGGGAATTTCAGTGGCTGGCTTGGTCCTGTGAACTCAAGTGTATCTGTCACAACATCCTATACCTGGAGAGACGATGGGAACTATACCATCCGAGTAAAAGCAAAGGACATTTATGAAGGAGAAAGCGACTGGTCTGTCGTTCATCCGATTTCCATCGCACCACAAATCAACTTTTCTAACGTCCAACTCGGGCATGTCTACTTCAAACTATTTTCCTTTAACCGATCATTTATCTTCTCAGATTTCTTAGCACGCCTTGGTGTCGTCATCATCTTAACCAGCCATGAAATGGAACTAAAAGGAAATGCAACCGACATTGTACAATCCGTGACATTCAAAGCGGAGAACCAAATGCAAATTGAATCCATGGAAATAATCGATGATAATAGTTCTGATGGATTCTCCTGTTTCATGAACGTTTCTCGCGGTGTATATGTCCTCAATATTACTGCCTATGACGGAAATGGATTGTTAGTCGATCAATA
>JAFNFT010000066.1:24525-28083 GCA_017885605.1 Methanobacteriota archaeon
ATAGAAAAAAATCGTAAATAACATTGAAATAAATAAAAGAAGAACACTCTATGGAGTGAAAGAAAAATCAAGAGGGATTATATGAAGAAAAAATTAATACACTATATGATATGTATAAGCGTGGTGTTGACTACTTTTTCAGCAATTGGTATCCCCTATGTTTCCGCAGATCCTCCAGTTGAACCAAGTCAACCGACTCCATCGTCTGGGTCGAGTGGTGTCACTATTTTTGTTGATTTGAAATGGACCAGCGCTGATGCCAATCTCACCTATGATGTCTATTTTGGGACAGAAAGCCCACCGCCACTTTTCGTGGTGAATCAATCAGAAACATATTTTGAGCTTGATCGTCTTGCGTTAAACACGACGTATTATTGGCAAATTGTTGCCCATAACGATCTGCAGGAATCCACTCCAGGTCCGATTTGGAGTTTCACCACAGCAACGAATCAACCGCCATTTAAACCCGTGGTTCTTAATGGTCCTCCACAAGCCGGTAAAGAAATCCCACTGGAATTCTTAACCGTCGCTCCTGATCCCGAAGGAGATAATGTCTCTTATCAATGGGACTGGGGTGATGGGAACGTCAGTGATTGGTTTGGTCCTTATGAATTTGGTGAACAAACAACTGCAACCCATCAATGGGCTGAGAACGGGAGTTACGAAATCAAGGTACGAGCACGAGACGATTACGGGAAACAAAGTGGCTGGTCGAAAGCCTATAATGTAACGATCGCACCGCAGGTTGTGATGTCGAACTGTAAACCAGGATATCTTTACTTTGTTTTCTTGACATTTGACAAAACCTACGGGTATATCTATTCACTTGACCTCTTAGGAGTATCGCTTATCATTAGCACGGGTGGTATGAGAGTGGATGCAGAAGGTTCAGATTCTGTTCGAAAAGTAATCTTTCAAATGCAGAATAAATTTATGGAAGACCAACGATGGAATGCGACCTCTGATAACCTCACAGGGAGTGCCTTCGAAGGCTACTTTTATTTAAATGACGGTCTCTACGAGACAATGGCGTATGCCTATGATGATCAAGGTCGTTTGATCGATATAGCGACCAGACAGTATGTCATCTATTATGAGTGGAAGTTCATCTTGATGAAGCAGTTACTGGGCCTTGGTGTAACCTAAAGACTTTGAATCCTAACGCTTCAATTCAGTCCACAGACGAAGAAGGGAACCAGGATTGAGGATGATCATACTATGAGACCTTTGACCTGTTCCATTGTTTTCTTTTGATGAGCGAACCCTTTAGTTTCAGAGAATGGAGCTGTAGGGATCTTGTTTCATTATATGCTTAAATACTCTTGTTCTATTCTTTTTTTTATTCATGCAACGGGGAGTCATTATATGGATGAGGTAAAATTCAAGCTGGTAGAAATAGAAAAGAGTGATGATATAAATTTCATCCTTGGGCAAACTCATTTCATCAAATCTGTCGAGGACCTCTATGAGGCGATGAAGAACAATGTCCCGAACGGAAAATTCGGGATCGCCTTTTGCGAAGCAAGTGGTGCGTGTAAAATACGGAGCGAAGGAAACGATACGGTTCTTAAGAAACTAGCGGAGAAGAACGCGATGAATATCGGAGCCGGTCATACATTTCTCATCTTCATGAAGGACTGTTATCCGCTGAATGTGCTCAACACGATTAAGAATGTTCCAGAGGTTTGTTCGATTTTCTGTGCAACCGCAAATCCCACTAACGTTGTGGTAGCAGAGTCAAAACTTGAGGGTGGAATCGGCCGAGGCATCCTAGGCGTCATCGATGGGTTCATCCCGAAAGGGATAGAAAATAATGAGGATTTCTCCTGGAGAAAGAAACTGTTACGAGATATCGGGTATAAACTCTGATTTAATGTCCGTACTTACCGACGAGTGGCACAAACACACATCCTCCGAGATGATGGACCGTCTGTTTTTGTTTTTCTTTCAGCAGGAGCGTTAATTCACAGTACATATCCCCCACAGGGACGAGTAATTTTCCGGGATCACGCAATTGATCAATCAATGGCTGAGGAATACTCGGTGCTGCACAGGTGACATAGATACGGTCATATGGTTGATAGCGGGGAAGCCCACAGGAACCATCGCCAACTTCGACGATTACGTTTGTACAATTGATTTTATCAAGGTTTTGTTTTGCTATTGCTGCAAGTGATTCAAATCGTTCGATGGTATACACCCTTCCTGTTTCCCCGACAAGCTGTGCCACCATCGCGGCATGATACCCTGATCCTGTCCCAATCTCCAAGATTTTTTGACTTTTTTTTATGTCGAGTGCCTCACACATAATTGCGACCATATGTGGTGCGGAGATGGTTTGACCATTCCCAATATCCAGAGGGGTATCAACATAGGAATATTTTTTTAAGAAATCTGGGACAAATTCTTCTCGAGGGACTCTCAGGAACGCTTGTTTTACCGAATCGGTTTTTATGTAGCCTTCTTTGCAAAGGGAAAAAACCAACCGTTCTTTTTCTTGTTCGAACATATGTTTTTATTGGAGAAAATGTATGGTATATATATCTCCTTGCACCATCTGATTTTTATACCAAGAATCCATTCTCAGCCACCTGTTATGAAGAAACGAGTGGTTATTGCTCTTGGTGGTAATGCCTTAATAAAAAAAGATCAGAACGGTACTATCTACGAACAGTTTGCCAATACCCGGCAGAGCTGTCGATCCATTGTACAAATGATCAAAGAGGGCTGGGACGTCGTTATCACCCATGGAAACGGTCCTCAAGTAGGAGCACTTGTTCTTCAGAACCAAGCAGCAAAAGATATCACCCCTGAGATGCCACTAGGAATCTGTGTCGCAGAAAGCGAAGGATTAATAGGGTATATGATCCAACAATGCCTCTCGAATGCATTAACACGAGAACGTATCGATAAACCAGTGATTGCCCTCATCACACAAGTGATTGTTGATCCAAAGGATCCCTCTCTTAAGAATCCGACTAAACCAATCGGACCGTATTATTCAGAAGATGAATCATTCACCATGTTAAAACGAGGATATCACCTGACCCGTTTGCCTCGCGGATGGAGGATTGTTGTCCCCTCCCCGGACCCGTTGCGTATTGTGGAAGGTGATATCATCCGGAAAATGTTAGATGATGATATCATTATCATTGCATCAGGGGGCGGAGGCATGCCTGTTATCGAGAAAGAAGGCTGGGGTCTTGATGGGTTAGAAGCGGTGGTGGATAAGGATTTAGCTGCAGAACGTCTCGCCGAGGCTGTTGGTGCACAGGTGTTACTCATCCTTACCGATGTGGAAAAAGTCTATCTCCATTATAACACCCCCTCGCAAAAGCCGTTAGATAAAGTCACGTACAATGAGATGAAGAAATACTATCTTGATGGTGAGTTCCCGAAAGGAAACATGGGACCAAAGATCCTTGCTGCCCTGCGTTTCTTAGAATTTGGTGGAGAGCGAGTCGTCATCTCGAACATCGAACAGGGATGGGAAGCGCTCCAGGGTCAAACAGGCACCTTGATTGTCCGGAACTAGGGGGTTGTAGAAATCCTTTATTT
>JAFNFT010000067.1 GCA_017885605.1 Methanobacteriota archaeon
TTGACTTTTGAGACAATGCCGTATTACAAAGTATTTTTTCTTCGAAGCATCATGGGATTTGTAAGGAACATAAATTGAGAATACCATCGCCCTGTCGGGTTTGGAAGGAAAGGTGGACGTAAAAATTGAGAAAGTCATTTAGGAAAGAAGGGAGGAAAAAGTAAAAAAATCGCACTTCCTCATTTATTTACGTCCCCTAATTAACAATTGTTAATCCATGTTTATATCACTTTCGTTTTTTACCCTAACAAAGCAGAGAAAAGTGACTCAAATAACCAACAAAAATGATTAGACTGAATGCATCGGTTCATAAATTGTTATCTCTTCCAAACATTTAAATAAAACATGAGAAATAAGAATATAGTACCTGTCATTATAGGGGGACTAACTGAGAGATTATGAAAAAAAAAATCATCATTGCACTACTCCTTAGCATTATCATCATTGTCACAGCCGTAGGTATTTTTTCACTTCAACAGTTCACTGCTAGCACACCTGCTATCCCGAGTGATTTTACCGCAACTGAGATCAGCAGCACCCGAATTAATCTCACTTGGATGAAAGGGAAGAATGCAGATACCACGTATATCGAACGAAACAACGTATCCGCTTGGAGGAGAGGCGAAGGCACACCAATCTACAATGATACTGGGAAACACTACCAGGATATTGTGCCTCACCATAGTCAGTATTACTATCAGGCGTGGAGTTGGAACCAAACCGAGCATGCCTATAGCGCTATGGTTGCGACGTCGAATACTTCTGCAGTCGCGAATCAACCCCCGATTTTCGGGTTCCAAAGCCCCATAAATAGCTCCACGGATACTCCGCTGAGATTTTCCTGGAGCATCTCCATCAGTGACCCTGAGGGAAACCCCTTCTCCTGGACCATCCAATGCAGCAACAGACAAGTCACGAGTGGGACGAGTGCAGCCAATGGAACAAAAACGATTCTTCTCCATGATCTTGCGAACACAACGAGCTATATGGTGCGGGTAAATGCGACCGATCCGACCGGTAGTGGACTCTACACTCGGAGATGGTATCTCTTTACCACAACATCAAATCAAACAACGAATAATAAGCCACCGTTGTTTGGAACGCCCTCACCAGCAAATGGATCAACAGGAAACCTGTTGAGTCTCACCTGGAGTATCCCCATCAACGACCCTGAGGGAAACACCTACGCATGGACCATCCAATGTAGTAACAGGCAAGTCACTGGCGGAACAAGTCAAACAAATGGAACAAAAACCCTCACCCTCTCTAGCCTTTCTAGCGCAACCACCTACAAGATCTGGGTGAATGCAACTGACCTGATCGGCAGCGGACTCTACACTCGAAGATGGTATACGTTTACGACCAAGACAACTCAGACAAACAATACCCCACCCATGTTTGGGACACCTTCACCAACAAATGGATCAACCGGGAACCCGTTGAGTCTCACGTGGAACATCCCCATCAGTGACCTTGAGGGTAACACCTTCACTTGGACTATCCAATGCAACGGACAAACGAATAGTGCAACCGGTGCATCTAATGGAACCAAAACTCTTACTCTCTCCGGACTCTCGAATGCAACCAGCTATAAGGTCTGGGTGAATGCCACCGATCCAACAGGCAGCGGTCTGTACACCAGAAAATGGTACACGTTTACGACAAAAACAAACCTCCCACCCGTCTTTGGAGAACCAACACCGGCTAACCGTTCAACGGCTCAGCCTTTAAACGTCCTATGGAGTATTCCTATCACAGACCCTGACGGTGATGTATTCTCTTGGATGATACAATGCAACAATGGACAAAGCAACAGCAGCACCAATGGGACCAATGGGACGAAGTCTCTCGCACTCTCTGGACTAACACATTCGACCTCCTATACCGTCTGGGTGAATGCGACAGATCTTATGGGGAGCGGTCTGTATACTAGACGATGGTATACCTTCGCCACCAGAACAAATAGTCCACCAGTATTTGGTACACCCTCGCCAGCGGATAGCTCAACAAATAACCCGCTGAATCTGACTTGGAGCATCCCAATCAATGATACTGAGGGAGATCCATTCTCCTGGTCTATTGAATGTCGTAACGGACAGACCGCCAATGGAACCAACGCAGCCAACGGAATAAAAGCACTCAATCTCTCTGATTTGGCGTATTCAACCACCTACAAGATCTGGGTGAACGCGACGGATCCAACAGGTAGTCACCTGAATATGCGGAGATGGTACACGTTCACAACAATAATAAATCAGGCACCAAGTCCGCCTACGATCACCGGATCTGATAAAGGGCACGTACGAGTTGCTACGGAGTATAATTTCACATCACTAGATCCTGAGAACAATAGCGTCTACTATTTTATTGACTGGGGTGATGGGACAAACAGCAGTTGGATTGGGCCGTATTTATCAGGAGAGATCGTCACCCAATCACATACATGGTCCAAAAGGGGAGCGTATTCGATACAAGCCAAAGCAAAGGACATATATGGGAATGAAAGCGACTGGGCAACACTTGATGTCACCATGCCATTTTCCTATAACATCCCATTCCCATCGTTCTGGCAGAGATTCTTCGAGCGATTCCCTCATGCGTTTCCGATACTACGATATCTGATGCGATACTAATAATCCCTTTTTCTTTGTTATCATATTGATTTGTAAAAAAACTTTATTATAAAATTTTAACACCATGTCAAGGCTTCTGTTTTTAAGATATGTTCTAAAGGGAGCTGTTATTTCAAAATAAAAGAGTAGCGATTAGTTTGTCCCATCCCCAAGCACATTCACTTGATACCCATTTCTTTTCCAAAGATCATGATCAAGGATATTTCTTGTATCGACCAGATTCTTATGCCTCATTGAGAGTTTTTTCGGGTCAATCTGCTTGAACACGTCATGGTCGGTGACCACGATAAGACAATCAGAATCTTTTGTTGCTTCTTCCAACGTCCCTGCATTCTCAAGATTGTCCTGAATCAACGGATCATAGGTTTTAACGGATATGCCTTCATTTTCCGCAATCCTCTTGATTTTAAAGGTCGGGCTTTCCCTGATGTCATCAACGTTCCCCTTATACGCCAGACCCAGAAGCGTAATCGTCGGATTCTTCACCCCTTTAATCATCCGTTTAATCATCTTGATGACATGAATTGGCATGCTGCTGTTGATCTGTCGAGCTAAGGGGATAATCTTTGCAGTGCTGCTTTTCTCCGCAAGAAACATCGGGTCAATCGCAATACAATGACCACCAACCCCCGGACCAGGATTCAGGATATGGACCCGCGGATGCTTGTTCGCCAGATGAATAGCCTCCCACACATTGATATTCGCCTCCTCAGCAAGTAAGGCAAACTCGTTCGCAAGAGCGATATTAATATCTCGAAACGTATTTTCCATCAACTTGACAAACTCCGCTGTCTTCACATCAGTAAGAAACATATCCCCTTGGACAAACGAAGCATACAGGTCCTTTACCTTCTCTGCTGATTCCTTATCAATCCCACCAATAATCCGATTATTATGAACCATCTCATACAACGTCTTTCCCGGGATCGCCCGCTCCGGGCAATGCGCAAAATAAATCGTTTTCACCCCGTTCTCCTGAAGAATCGGTAGGATCAGAAGCTCAGAAGTCCCCGGAGGGACTGTTGATTCCAAAATAACGATCTGCCCCTCCTGAATAACTTGTAAGATCGCATGCGACGCGTTTTTCACAGCAGCAAGATCCGCGATCTTCAAACCATTCTCAACTGGCGTGGGGACCGCAATGATATACGCATCGGATGACTGAAGCCGACTGTCTGCATGAAAATGGTTTTTTGCTTTCTGAAATAACTCCTCTAACCCAGGTTCGATGAACGGAAGCTCGTTTCTGTTCAGTTTCTCGATAATCTTCCTATTGATATCAACCCCGAGAACCTCATGACCTGCACTGGCGAGCAACAATGACGTCGGCAGGCCAATATACCCCAGCCCAATCACACATATCTTCATACCACTACCTCTTTGAGTATCTCAATAATTTGTTTCCCGGCTGTCCCAGAGCCAAACGGATTATCCCATTTTTTATTCAAATTATACATCCACGTCACACATTCAACGATCTTATCAGGCTCTGTCCCGGAAAGAACATTTGACCCAACCTCCAAGGTCTCAGGCCGTTCTGTATTATTCCGCATCGTCACACAGGGTACCCCCAGGATACAGGCCTCTTCCTGAACCCCCCCTGAATCCGTCAGAACCACTTTCGCATTTTTTTCGAGTTGTAAAAAATTCAGATAATCAACAGGATCCAGTAAGGTAACACCCTCATAATCCAAATGGAATTCCTGCAATTTCTTTCGAGAATGAGGATGAATAGGATAAATCACCGGAGTCTCATACCGTTTATGAATCCGTTGTAAGCCTTCGATAATCCCAGAAAAACGCTCCCGATTCTCAATATTACTTTGTCTATGACAGGTGATCAAAAAATATTGTTGTTTTTTCAACCCTAACTCATGGAGAACATTTCCTTTTTTTTCCGCAAGCTGAACATTGCGGAACACCGCATCAACAACCGTATTCCCAGTCACGTAAATCTTCTCTTGGGCAATCCCTTCCCCGAGCAAAATCTGTCGTGATTTTTCAGTAGGAGCAAACAAATAATCCGCACAATGATCGGTTACCACCCGATTAATCTCCTCAGGCATCGTCTTATCATAACTCCGCAGACCCGCCTCGATATGCCCTACCTTCATCTGTAATTTCGATGCAGCTAATGCACTAGCCAGAACCGTGTTGGTATCCCCTTCAACGACCACGACATCGGGTTTTTCTTTCATCAATGTTTTTTCTACACCAAGGAGTATTTTTCCGGTCTGTTCCGCCTGTGAACCGGAGCCGACATCAAGATTGTACCGTGGCTCAGGTAATTCAAGTTGTTCGAAAAACACCTTGTCCATATTATACGAATAATGTTGACCACTATGTAAGATAAAATATGGAATTCCAAGATGTTCGCACTGAAGAATAACCGGGGACATCTTGATGATCTCAGGGCGTGTACCGACAATGATGGATATCTTCATTGGAATCGAAAATTCTCCTTTATTTTTTCGGAAATAATCCTTCTTTTATTCGGAATGATTTCCAGTTTGTTTGTTTGCATCACCCTCCAATATTTATACGAGAATATTTTATTAATTTAAAAGCATATCGTTGGTCTGTATCCAAACGATGGTGGAGTACTCTCGCGGGGATGAATTCCTCGTTTATTTTTTCTTTCTTCACGATACTAAACACTTCAGCACAAATCACCACCGTACTAGGGGTGAGGAGAACCAACAAAAGAAACCCCAATGGCTCTGATCCCAACGGCTATGCCGCATTCGGCAGAGTTGTGAACGGAATTGAGGTCGTTCGCGCGATCACCCAGGTAGAAACCATAACAAAATATGGATTTATGGAGGAATGACCTGTCGATGACGTCATCATCGAGAGCATCACCATTGTAACCAAACAGAACTAAAAAAGAAGGTTTTTGGCACTTTGACGGATTTTCTTTGAAGAGGATTTTATATAATGAATATGGTCTCTTCAGGCTGAGACAATGGTTGAAGTAGTAAAAATCTCAAAGAAAGGAAGGCTCTTGTGGATCAAAGAAATCCCTGACTGATGCAGACGCCCGATGAATGGGATGATAGCGAGTCATTTTTTTCCTTCAATCCACCATCATTTTGATTCATACACGTCAATTTCAACCATAAATATATTTATATATTTGTAAACAAATAGAATATCATTCTATGGAGGAAATAGATAATGAAAACCAATGCAAAGAAAAATATAACAACTTCAGTCATTACGAGAAATCAAAAATCCGACAACTTGATTCTTTTCTCTCCATATGACAGATTTTATCTTCAGATAACATTTATATAAATCTACCATATATTAACTCCTAACACTTTCGTATTTAGGGGAGAAAGACGTATGCGAAAACATTGGATCACAAAAAGCGTTGCCTATACCATCATCATCCTACTGATCAGCACAAGCGTCGTGTCAGCATTCTATGAAACTTCGTCTCTTAACACTCCCGACCCGGACAGCAAAGCAATCATCGAAACCATGCAGTCAGGAGACATCATCATCTCAAACCCGATCCCAGCAAATGGCTCCCTAAATATTCCTCTGCAACCACACTGTGCTATTACCCTGTCGCATTCAAATGGAACCGGAATGACCCTCTCATGGTATGAGAACAGCACCGGGCCCTGGGTGTTACGTCAAACAAATGGCAGCACACACTGGTATAATGCGAACTGGAAATACCGAAAACTGATCACTATAGACCATACGAAGATACCATCTACTCTGACACAGTTCCCGATACTTGTGTCCTTTGCGACTGATGCAGATCTTGCGGCAGACGCACAGAATGATGCAGGCGATATCTGTTTTATCGCATACTCTGATAATACGACGAAACTGAACCATGAGATAGAATGGTTCAACGGGGCAACAGGCAAACTCTCCGCCTGGGTCAATATCCCATCAATCAGTAGCATCACGAATACCAAGATCTGGATGTACTACGGGAACAGTCTCGTTGGTAATCAAGAGAATGTGAATGATGTCTGGGATGCAAACTTTGGTGGCGTCTGGCATATGCAAGAAATCAACACGGTCGACTCCACAGGCAACGGCAACACCGGATCTGAATCTGGTACACCACTCATCGCCTCTGGTGTGGTGAATAACTCCGTGGATTTCATCCCAACCGATTCTATCGATGTTGGAACCGGATCGAGTATTAATGCCGCAAATGATAATACACTGACATGGGAATGCTGGATAAACGGCGACAGCAACGCAGCAGACCAAATATTTCTCGTACAATCACGATGGATCAACAGCTGGAATGTCGTCGTAGGCACCTATGATGCGGATGTTCCCGGTAACGCAATAAAATGGATCACTCGGGATGATGACGGGGGAGACCGAGACACACTAAGCTCCGGGGTGAGCATCACCACAGGTTCCTGGATGCACATCGCAGGTACCTACAACAATGGTGCATCGGATAACAAATCCATCTACATCAACGGTGCCCTGAAAGCATCAACCACCATAGGAATCAATAATCTGCGGAGTGGACCAACCACCGCAACATTCTTTGGATATGGTGGAGACTCCTGTCCATATGATGGAAAAATCGATGAAGTCAGAATGAGCAGCAACGTCAGAAATGCAAGCTGGATAAACGCAACCTACCAGACGATTGCACACCCCTCCACGTTTTTCTCAATGGGTACTGAACAAGCACTCCTACACAATGGCACGTATCGTTGGATATTTACACAAGCATCCGCATATGTTACCCGCTACTATTGGAAAGTCATTGTCAGTGACACCTACAAAACGAAGAGTGCGATTTATCATTTCACGACAGCATCAGTACCGAATCAACCGCCATATGTTCCAAGTAATCCTTCTCCTGTGAATGGCTCAACGGGTGTATCCGTAAATGTTGATTTGGGTTGGGCTGGTGGTGATCCTGATGCTGGTGATTCAGTATTGTACGATATATATTTTGGTACGTCCAGTTTACCACCCATCGTTTCTCATAACCAGTCCAGTCTTATCTATGATCCTGGCACCCTTGCTTATTCCACCATTTATTACTGGAAAATCGTCGCATGGGATAATCATGGTGCAACCAGCAGTGGTCCCTNNAATCAACCGCCATATGTTCCCAGTTTCCCTTCTCCAGTGAATGGCTCCACTGGTGTTTCTGTTACTGTTGATTTGGGGTGGGTTGGTGGTGATCCAGATGCTGGTGATACCGTCACCTATGATGTGTATTTTGGTACATCTAGTTCTCCGCCTCATGTTGTGTTTAATCAATCTGCCTTGAGTTTTGATCCTGGGACGCTTGTGTACAGCACGTTGTATTATTGGCGGATTATCTCCTGGGATAATCATGGTGCATCCAGCATTGGTCCCTTGTGGCATTTTACAACGAGTGTCCCACCGAATCAGCCACCGTATATTCCGAATTCTCCTTCTCCTGTGAATGGTTCGACGGATGTATCCATAAATGTTTATTTGGGTTGGGCTGGTGGTGATCCTGATGCTGGTGATACCGTCACCTACGATGTGTACTTTGGCACATCCAGTTCTCCACCTCATGTTGCGGATAATCTATCTATCTTGAGTTTTGATCCTGGGACACTGGCGTATAGCACCGTGTATTATTGGCGTATTGTCTCTTGGGATAACCATGGAGCATCTAGCATTGGTCCCTTGTGGCATTTCACGACAGGTGCTCAGCCGAATCAGCCGCCCTACGTTCCAAGTAATCCTTTTCCAGTGAATGGTTCGACGAGTGTATCCGTGAATGTTGATCTGAGCTGGCAAGGAGGCGACCCGGATGCTGGAGACACGGTGGTGTATGATGTGTATTTTGGTTCGTCCAGTTCACCGTCTATTGTTTCTGATAACCAATCCAGCCTCAGCTACGATCCTGGCACCCTTACCTATTCCACAACCTATTATTGGAAAATCGTCGCATGGGATAACCATGGTGCAACCAGCAGTGGTCCCTTGTGGCATTT
>JAFNFT010000068.1:0-18215 GCA_017885605.1 Methanobacteriota archaeon
ATGCCTCAGGTATCGAAGAAGCCTCGACAGCCATGATTGAAGGGAAAATCGCAGGTCTTGCCGCAGCGATCCAACTAGAACGTTCAAAGAACAAGACACTCTTGACACACTATCGCGAAGAACTCTCTCAGCTCCGGGCAGGTCCCTTCGGTGAAAAACCACGGATCGCGAAACAAAAAATAGCGAAAATGAAGGAGAAACGCCATGCGTCAATATGAGAAAACCGGCATCCTTTCAGCCAAGGATTTACAGATCCCATCAGAAAAACAACTAGAAAAAGGAGTCGCTATCCTTGAATGTGTGCAGGAGATTCCCTGTAACCCCTGTGTAGAATCCTGTCCCGTCCATGCAATCTCCATGAAAGATATCAATGCACCACCGGTGAATGATTTTGAGAAATGCATCGGATGTACAAAATGTGTCGGAATATGCCCAGGGTTAGCTATTTTTGTCGTAAAAGTAGCAGGGAAGAAAGCATGGGTGACGCTTCCGTATGAATTCGTCCCTACCCCCCAGATAGGAGATAGCGTGAAAGCGTTAGATAGGACAGGCGCTATTCAAACTAACGCTCTTGTGAAAAAAGTAATCAAACAAGGAAAAACCATGGTGATCACAATAGAAATAGACAGCGATCTCGCCATGGATATCAGGAACATAAAGGTCTAACCTATGAAGCGAAGCATCGTGTGTCGCTGTGAAGATATCAGCGAAGAGGACGTTATCCAAGCAATTAACGAGGGATACACCGATATCGAGGAACTTCGCAAGAAACTCCGGATAGGCATGGGACCCTGCCAAGGACGAGTCTGCATTCAACTCGTGGCTCGTATCCTTGAAAACAAAACAGGAAAGAAAGTAGCAACCATACCTCGTCCCACGGTGCGGCCCCCATTGATTCCTGTATCCCTCGGAACCCTAGCAAGTGAGAAAGATGAAAAGTAAAGCAGATGTCGTCATCATAGGCGGCGGCGTGAACGGATGTTCCCTTGCCTATAAACTGTCAAAAAAAGGTTTCAACGTTGTCGTCGTTGAGAAAAAATATCTTACCTCTGGTGCGACCGGTGCATGTGGCGCAGGGATCCGACAACAATGGTCGACACGGGAGAATACCTCCCTTGCGATCCAAAGTGTCAAGATGTTCGAACAGTTAAGTCATGAGCTAGGTCAGGATATTGAGTTTCGTCAAGGCGGGTACCTTATCGCTGTTCATGATGAAAAAGAAATGAACCAAGCAGAAAAGAACGTCTCTATGCAACGATCCCTCGGGTTGAAGGTCGATATCCTACAACCTGAGAAAATACCCGATGTTGTCCCCATTCTTGACGTAAAAGGCATGAAAGCGATAGGGGCAACGTTCTGTCCAACAGATGGCCATGCAAATCCGTTCAAAACCACCTTTGCCTATGCAGACGCAGCACGGAACTTTGGTGCTGAAATCAACACGCATACCACGGTTGTGAACCTGAAAACATCAAAAAAAGCACTACGTGCGGTCATAACCGATAAAGGGACGATCGAAACTGATGTAGTAGTGAACGCGGCAGGGATTGCTTCGAAAGTCATTGCAGAGATGGTGAACATAAAACTTCCGCTCACCCCGTTCCGTAAGGAGATCATGGCAACGGAACGACTACAACCGTTGTTTGAAGCGATGGTCATTTCCTTCAAAGACGGGATTTATTTTAGCCAACAGAAAGAAGGACAGATCGTTGGTGGCATACCAATCCCTGAGGAGAAAGGAGGATACAAAACCATGCCGACGATTGCATTCCTTGAACATATGGCGCACACAATAACGAGGTATGCTCCTGTGCTGAAACATGTCAATCTCCTCCGACATTGGACCGGTTTCTATGATGTGACCCCTGATGCAAGACCAATCCTTGGAGAGGTAAAAGAAATAAAAGGTTTCCTGCAATGTAATGGATTCAGTGGTCATGGGTTTATGATTTCGCCCATGGTTTCTCAGCTGCTCACCAATTTTATTGCTGAAGGGAAAACATCCGAGGTCCTTGAGAGTCTCACCCTGGAACGTTTTAAAGGCAAGAACATCGAAAAAGAACTCTCCGTCGTCGGTTAAATAGGAATCCCAAACTAGATTTCCCTGTACCACTTTGGAATCTTGTGATGAGGGAACTACGAGGAAGTAGATGGGAAACTCATTCGTAAAATTCTTCATGAGGAGATTGTGAAATTTATTTCGTTATAAATTCAAACCACTGGACCTTTCCGTTCTCAACTAGGTCCTTGATTTTTTCTTGTTCTTTTGTACGGGGAATGTCCCCTTGTTTGAATCGGACGAACAAGATGGAGTCCTCTTCAAATTGAATCCCATCAACTGGTCCATGAAGGAACCGGAATCTATCAGGGTTATAGGGGTAGTATTTCATCGTCTCATGATACTGTTCGTCTTGAGAGGTGAGTTTTGCTATTGTGTGTTGCAAGGGGGTTACTGCGGTCCGATAGGAGAGCATCACTCCAATGATGATTCCGATAAAACATCCAATAAAAAACACCCAGATAGTCATTAATGGATCCATACTTCAGCCTCAAAGAAGGAGGATAGAAAAGCACGTTGAATACCTTTTCCTTTTCAAATGCTTTTCGAAGGGGTAACCCGTTTTATAAAAAGGAACCGGAGGTTTTTTATCCCATCCTTGAAGCTTTCGAGCTTCACTTGACCTTCCCGGGCAGAAAGGGTGGATGGGATCTCTTTTGCTTTGATGTGTTTGTTCGTGAACATCTCTATTTTNNAATTTCCTCTGAGAAGGGCATCCCGTCGTTGAAGTTTTCTAAGGGTTGAATTTTGGTAAGGGCGTCTCGTTTGAAGATCCACATGCCTGATTGAGAATCTCTGATATTCACTAAGAAAAGGATGCGAAGCGTCCACGCTAAGGTCAGGTTCCCAAACCGGTGTTTAAGAGACATGGAACCATGTTTGAGTGCTGCGAAACGATCCGTGGTCAGAAAATCAAGGTGTTGGTCCAGGAGCATCTGGATATATTCATGAATGAGGTGAAATGGATAGGTCGCATCAGCATCACCGGTGACGATAACATCGCCGGTTGCGTGTGCGATCCCGATTTTATAAGCTCTGCCGTATCCCTTCCTTTTTTCAAGCAGGACTATCACTCCTTTGCTTGCTGCGATATCCCTTGTTTTGTCCTTTGAATTCCCATCTACGAGAATAATCTCAAGATCCCATTGATGGTTGTTGAAATAGTCTTTATTGACTGCATCAATGGTTTTGCCGATGCCTCGTTCTTCATTGATAGCGGGGATTACAATACTGATCTTCAGAATCACTCACGCCCAGAGAGAGTATAAAAACAAGGGGGTTAAAAGGGTTTTGAAAAAAAACGTTAAAAAAAGAGAGAAAAAAGGGGTAACACCCCTTTGTGTTCGTGTTTAGTTGCGTCTGCGTCTGAGGAGCAGGAATGCTACTCCGATTGCTGCGATGAGTGTCAGCAGCTCGAAACCGGGGATTCCGCCACCTTTTGCGACAGTCACGGTAGATGATACCGTGTCGTATCCTGGGAAGGTTGCTGTCACTGGATAGCTACCCTCAGTGGAAGGTGCAGTAATTGTGACAACTCCACCCGCACCGCTCGTGTAGGTTTTCCCGTCAAAGGTGATTGTTGCACCTATAACAGGAGCACCGGTATCATCAGCGATGGTTAAGGTGAATGTCTGTCCGGCTTTTACTTCGCCACTGACTGCAACGATAAGTTTCGGTACGTTTAAGATCATAATAGAGCCTGTCGCAGGGATGTATCCCTCAGCGGTTGCTGTGATTGGGTATGCCATCGAGGTTGATACAGTGGGAGCAGTGATGGTTGCGGTACCGGTTGTGGTCGGCCAGGTTTGTCCGTCGAAGGTGAACGTTACGGTGGTATCGGTGATAAGGACGCCATTTGATTTTGCTTCAGCGGTGAAGGTTTTTACTTCGTTAATCGATGGATTCAGGCTGATGGTCATTGGTTTTCGAGCTGTTGCTGTGATGACGAATTCATTGTCAGGATCGGTTTCATTTTCGAGGTAGATAACAATGTCACCACTTGCGTCTGCAGTGATTGAGAACTGGACTTTTCCAGCTGCGTCTGTGTATTGATCGGTGGGTAATTTGGCGAGGATGGTTTCATTGAGTGACATGCCATGGTCAAGTCCTACTCGGACGTCTTCTAAGGGTGTGCCTGTCGCTGGATGGGTGACTGTTATTGTTACGACAGTTCCCTCACTAAGATAGATGGCTGCTGGGTTTGGTGTTGCTGTTGCTGTCGTCACTCGCAGTAGACCTGCAGCATGTCGGTATTCTCCTCCAAAAGGTTCGAACTCGAAGGTAACATTTCCAAGGGTAGTAGCGTTTATCTCGTCTAGCGTACCAGTCCCATTCACAATATCGACAAATGTCTCGTGTTCGGACCAGGTTCCGTTTGTGCCTGTCATGTTCAAGAGCTTTAAGGTTCCGTCTACAGCTGGGGTTATTTGGAATGTAAGGTTGGTGGCGGTGTCAATTAACCAGGCGAGAACCGACGGTGAGGAAGTTACAGTGTAACTGCTTACGGTGAGCGTCGCGTTGTATCCTTGGCTGTCATGGGTGTCGTTGAAAGCTGCGAGATAATAGGTACCATCTGCCAAGATGATTTCATGATCGGTCACAGTAGCATCGTCTGGAATTGGCCAGATTCCACTTACTATCTCTGGATCAGTGACTTCCGCCCCGGTTTCATTGTAAATCATTATGGATAAACCGTCTTCATCAGGTTCTCCGCCTCCAAGCAGGCTGACCGTGATACTATATTCGACAGAATCTCCAGCATAGGCTGTGATTGGTGTTAGATTTACTCGCATGTTATGCTGTTTGTTCATCTCCACTGCTGCGTATCCAGAAAGCTCACTTGAATCATCATTTACCGCTACAGTAAGATGCCTCGGAGCCCAGGTTCCCATTTGTGTTGTATTAATAAGGAAGGTGTATTCTCCATTTCTTCCGTTTCCCACCGTGTTATCTCCGGTGGTGGAATTAAATGCGTCATCATCTGTATATGGTTCATCTGGATTGGCTTGCCAAACTAAGTAGACGTCTGCGTATTTTAAGGCTTCTTGGTCCATATCTTTGACAGTGACAGTAAGGCTGATGTTTTCACCAATGGGAAAGGCATCAACATTCGTCGATACAAAGGAACCGTTAATGACGTCTATGGTCTGACTCGCAGTTCCATTGTCATCTCCAGGCCAGTCGATCGAGATTGTGATTGTCCCACCGGGTGTCGTGGGTAGTACCCATAGCCCCCAGCCTACGGCAGGGTTGTAATCAAGAGTAAAGTCCCAAGAATCTTCATTTACAGGCCAGAGGAGATCGCCAGTGACTGTGATGTTACCTGCATCCTCCCAATCGTCATCACCGTAATATAATCGTCCACCTGCATTGGTGATACTAGTACCGGTGATGTTGAAGGTGATAAAAAGGGGTTGGACCCCAATGCCATCAGTGAACAATGGAATATTCACTTTTTTATCAGTTGGATTACCAGAGCCGTCATCAATTATTTTCAGTTGTACTGGTGCGAGAGTTCCCTTTACAACGAGTCGGTTCATTGATCCAATGCTAGTGTTCCATTCCTCTACACTGTCACCGCTTTGATTATAGCCAAAGACAATGTACCAGGTGCCATTCGTAAGAGTATTCCAAGATGCGGGTAAATCTGATTGCCATTGTGGTAATTCGATCGTATAATTACCAGCTCCTATTTCGGCGAAAGTAAAACCTGTTAAATCTGCTGCTTTATAGTAGGTTCCATCTGGCGATTTTAATGAAATGTTATCTAAAGCGTCAATTATTCCTGTCCCATCAGGTGCTGTGATATTGATATCAATGGTCGTTTTATAACCCCAGTATAAAGTCGTATTTGTCAGAACCATCTTTGGTTTTGCGGTTGTAACTGAAAATGTTTTATCAGTTGCGTTTTTCTCAGGTGGATCCCAGGGGCCCACGTCGTCGTATGTGTAAATGCTAGTAAAGAAGGCTCCAGATCCATATAACGGACCATATGCAGCATTATCAGCTTCATCTAAGTAATAATATGCAGCATCAATTGCATCCAGATCGCCATATGCTCTTACAGTATAATCTCCAGCCATATTGAACTCGTCTGAGTCAACAGTTACGACGTCAGCACCTGTCGCTGAATTTAGTATCGTTGAACCATCTGGACCTATGAGAGCAATCTTACAATTTACAAGAATATCTCCTTCTTTTACTTCAATCGAGACATCATTTGTTGAACCAAAGGTAAAATCGCTAATGGATGAGATTGTGTACGCATTCGAGGTGTTCACCCAGATATACCCATCAAAAGATGAATGATCGGAATCGGTATCAAATATCCACATACCGGATCGGTTGAAGGTGATAGCCCTATTATTGGTATCTAATGTATCCTCATCTTCAGTAGCATCGATGTTTACTTGATCACCTTGATCATTTAAGAAGATAGCAGTCCAGTTAAAATCAATAGCAGGACGCCCAGCTCCAGTACTACATCTGTAGGTAGGATAGTATAGATAATGAATACCAGCACTCCAATCGGTGGTATTGATTACAATCGTGTTTTTTGCATATGATACTCCATATACAAGTTCCTCTGTCGCATTTCCCCAGGCAGTGACACCAGGTTGTGCACTTGCGTTATTTACAACATTTAATTGTTTTAAAACTACCAGCGTTGATAGTAACATTGCTAGTACTACCATGGTAGCGATTATTTTGTTTCCTTTCATTTTTTGTGTCCTCCTAAATTCATGTTGCATATTGCTTCATAATGGTCTGGCAAAACACCTGGTTCACACCGTGAACCACTATATAAGTCCCTCACTAGTGTAGATGTAGGTAACTTATATCTGTGTCCTCACCGGACCTCAGGTGAGGTAAATATCTACCTTGTTTATATACATTACGATTTTCCTTCCTAATCTTATAAACAACTATTGGTATAAAATTTAGATTATTGACAGAAATCATGCTTCATTTCGATGCATGCTTATCGAATAAAAATTTCTTGTTCGCACTTGAATTTGTATCCAACTCAGCGTTCAATAGACCAATCGCTTGCCGTAGTTTTTCTTGAGAATCGGTTTCATAGAAGATTGTTAATTTTTTTAATTCAAGCGTTTTTCCACAGCGGATACATTTTGTTGTCTTAGAGGATAACTCTAAACCTTTTACCTGCTTGCACTGCGGACAGATAATCACACCAAACCTCATACGAAACAACCTAAAGAAAGAAACCTTAACTAATAAATATACCTATTATTATGTGGGCTTGACAGACTCCCCGCCTTAGCTCAGTCTGGCTGGAGCGGCCGGCTGTAGACTCTATGGCCGTTACCGGCAGGTCCCCGGTTCAAATCCGGGAGGCGGGACTCTCTTCTTTTCTAGACACCATACTATTTATTTATATATCTCATATACAACAGGTGCGATGACAAAAAAGAAAATAAAAGCCCTTTGTGTTCCTCTTGCTCATGCAGAGCCTGTACGGAGATATCTCAAAGAAAGAAAGCTCTTACGGGAAGATGTTACTGTACTAAAGGAAGGAACATGTATCTTTTTTCCTATTAATAGAACTCCAGAGGATTTACCGAACTATACTATTATCACCAAATCATTTGAGGTAAGAACGATAAAACCTCATTGTTACAAAGACCTTCTTACACTCCCAAAAAACCTTCGGGAAGAGCTGCCAACATCGTACGATGTGGTAGGATCCATTGTCCTGATAAAGTTACCTCAATCTCTTTTTCGATACCGAAAGAAAATTGGTAACGCTCTCTTAGAGACCCATAAAAACGTACGAACGGTCTGTTTAATTGATCCTGTCTCAGGGGAACTTCGCACACGAAATATTACGATTGTTGCTGGAGAGAACCAAACCTTGACTACGCATACAGAATATGGATTAACATTTCATGTCGATATCGCAACAACGTATTTTTCTGCCAGACTTGCCTCAGAACGAAAACGCGTGGCTACTCAAGTAAAACCTGGGGAAATCATTGTGGATCTGTTTGCAGGGGTAGCACCATTCTCCATCATGATTGCGCGATACGCACAACCAAAAATAATATTTGCGATTGATAAAAACACAGAAGCAATCACTCTTGCAAAGTACAACGTGAAACAGAACCATGTCCTTCAGACAATTGAAGTCATCCATGCTGATGCTAAAGATGCAGAAAAAATAATTCCAACAAAAGCTGATCGAATCATTATGAACCTTCCGTTCTCCGCTTATAAGTTTTTCTCAGTTGCACTATCCATCGCAGCACCAATATGTAAGGTACACTATTATGATATAATACGAGAGGAGGATATCGAAGGAAGGATTACTGCATTGAAAAAAATCGCCAAAACAAAAGGGTATACCTTGACCGAAGTGCAGGTGCATAAGATTAAATCCTACGCACCAAGAGAATTTTATATAGGATTAGATATTACCGCTACGAAACACGCCGACGTAGCTTAGCCCGGTTGAGCGGCTGACTTGTAATCAGCAGGTCGGGGGTCCAAATCCCTCCGTCGGCTTCCCTAACAAAAAAAATCTATGGTGAGCACAAAAAAACATACCTTCACGAGGATATGTTTTTAAAGAATAAATTGTTATAAATTTTTAAATTAGGAGAGATGAACAAACTATGACAGATCATTGTTCTGATTGCGGAGCAGAGTTAATAGAAGGTTCGAAATTCTGTACAACATGTGGAAAAACCGTTGAACAACAGCCTATCACTCCGGTACAACCAGAGCCACAAGAACCAGTTGAAAAACCAGTTGAAAAAAAGCAGATTTCTACACCACCAAAAACAAAAAAGAAACCCAGAAAAAAATTGATCATGGGTCTTTTAGCAATCATTGCAGCTGTGGTTATCATATTAATTATCATTGTATATCTTCAAGGTGGTACTGGTTCTCCCGGTGAGGCTGATAGTCGATTCGTTGGAGAGTGGGAACAGAATATCATCGGAAGTCCCCGTCAATGGATTTTCAACAGTGATAGTACACTTGACATTAACCCTTCTACTGATACATTGATCAATGGCACATGGAAAGTGACAGATAATCAGCTCTGTCTCTATAATAATGCGGTGTGCTATACCTCTGTATTTTCCTATGATGGAAACGTTTTGACATTGAATAGGATTGGACAAAGTGAGAGTTACCCCGCGAGTATCAATTTAACAAAAAAAGGACTACAAGGAACAAGCCAAACACCTGATATAGAGTGTACAGCAGATTCAACAACAAATAGAGTCACAATTGAGTCTATTGATGCAAATGTAAAATGGAGCGATATAGAAATTACAACGAATCCTGATACAGCACACTGGCAGGTTCAAGACACCAGTCAAAAGGGACTTGCTAAAATAGGTATTACCGCTACAATTACTCTGTATATAACTGTTGGCGATAGTATCATATTATTAGATACCATTGGTGAAGTTACCGTGACATTGAAATATGTACCCACAAACGAAATTCTTGGAAATTGGACGGTAAACGTCTAAATCAGACTTCTTACTCACTCATCTGATATTTCAGAGCATATCCCTGGATTTGATAGGGGTTAAAGAGCTTCTGGTTATTGTAACTATAAGGTGTGCTCATCGACTGGCTCTGTGAATTGCCTGCTTTGTCATAGACAGTAACAGTGACGGTATAATCCCCAAACCCGCTCCAGGTCCATTCATAAGGAGCTACCGTATCATTATATTGTAAATCTCCAGCAATGGAGAACTCGACATAATCCACACCGCTTGCCCCGTCGCTTACTTCTGCAATGAATTTTATGGTAAAGAGGTCGATCTGTAGCTTGGTAAGAGTAATATCGGGTTTGGTTTGATCTAGTTTGAAGGTAAATGGACCTTTTACCGCTTCCAGATTTCCAGCATTGTCAACAGAGTAATATTCGAGGGTGTGCGTACCATCAGAATCTAAAACGACTGGGTTCGTATATTCAGTCCAATCGCCGTTGTCAATTTTGAAATAGATGTGGTTGACTCCCGAGGTATTATCAATAGCATTGAGGAGAATATTGCCATTGAGATACCAACCATTTTTACCAACATCCCCTGAGAATGTATGGGTCGTCATCGGTGGCATCTGATCGATTTTAAAATCAGCGGATTTCACTGACTCTGTGTTCCCACTGTTGTCAACTGAGTAATATTCTATGGTATGTATCCGATCATCTGAGACAGTGAACGGGATTGTATATATGTTCCAGCTTCCTGAATCAAGCTTGTACATCGTATAATCCACACCGGTCATATCATCCGTTGCAGTCAGGGTTATCGTGACTGGACCAATGTACCAAGAGTTTTCCCCAAGAGTTCCTGTGAAGGAAATGGTCGTAGTCGGTGGTGTACTGTCTAAGAGTGTGGTGAAGGTGTACCATTTTCTTGTATACAGACCGCTTCCACCTGGATCAGTCGCGTTCACCCAGACGGTGTAGGTCGTTGAAAGGGTTAAGCCTGAGAGCATAAGTGTCTTTGTCCCATTTGTTGCACCAGTTCCACTGTTGGTCTGTCCGTTGCTACATTGAATGGACCAAGAGAAGGTGTTACTATCCGGATCATTGATCGGGATGCTCCAAGTAAAACTTAAGGGATTTCCAGTTGACCCATTCGCTGGTGATGGTGTACCGAATACGGGGGGGCTATTTGCCTTGGTGGAAAAGACCCATAACGATCCTGCTGTTGATTCCGCGTAACTATCCCATGCGACAATCTTCCAATAATAGGTTGTCAGATAATTAAGAGTGCCTGGGTCATAGGATACTGCTGATTGATTAAATCCTACTTTGGGAGGTGTACTACTTGTTCCAAAATATACGTCGTAGGTGACTGGATCCCCGGGGTTTGGGTCCCCACCGGTCCAGCTCAGATCGCTATTAATTGGGACATTTGTCGCACCGTTCGCTGGGTTGGGAGAACTGGGTTGATATGGAGGTATGTTATTTTCAACGACTTGTGCGGTGGTCTCTGAAGGAAGATAGTTCTGTTTTGTTATCGTCACTTGCATACTTCCCCCGGTCGCGGGTATAACTGTGAAGGTGACATCTCCCGCTGAATTTGTAAGACCACATTCGTAAATCTCGTCTCCCTTCCATAGACAGACATATGCGTTTTGGATATTGCTCCCACCTGTTGTTTGGACATGGACGTTAAAAGAAGATGATGCGAGCGGGATTGTGGATGGATGACTTACGACAAAGGCAGATGGGTTTTCAGTCCAAACCGGTAATTCAGGGTCACCAAGTAACGTAAGTTCTGTGAAGATGTACTGATAATACTC
This sequence comes from Methanobacteriota archaeon, assembly GCA_017885605.1. Classification (GTDB taxonomy): domain Archaea; phylum Thermoplasmatota; class E2; order DHVEG-1; family DHVEG-1; genus SM1-50. The sequence goes on from JAFNFT010000068.1 coordinate 11,354, forward strand.
ATCACCAGGGTATTCTTGGTACCCGTCGTTCTTATGATCGGAAAACGCTGCCCCTAAATGGTATAGATTCTCCGAGAATAATGATTGGAAGAAATGGATATCAAACCCCATTGACAAGGTATCGTAGGTAAAATATTCGTACCAACCATATCGTGAGTTCCCAATAAAAGCGATGCCACCACCATTGTTATTTCGTACGAAATGCTCTGCGATGCAATTGGAAACATCAAACGCAGCAGGATCACAACCCATTGAGTAAAAGATGGTTTGTTTGTTTCCATTCGTTAACGCATCCATATCTTCACTATAAATCAGCCAATCGTGATTGACGTACCCGGTCCCCATGCAATCATTGTTCGAATGATCAGCATGGTTTACAAGATTCTGACCTGCATTAAGTGCACTGATGACGTTCGTAAAATGGTTTCCTCCTTGGCTGTCATAGACTGTTGTCATGGTCCAACTTGTTGGTATATATCCATTTTTAATTGTTATTTTACATTGCTCTGCATCCGTCCAACTATCAAGATCGAAACCGAAAAAGGCTGCATTCTTTGCATAACTTGTTAATGGCGGGTTCGTCTCGTAGGTCATAATCTTATTGATGAAATTTCCTATCTGTCCATTACCACTTCCAGAACCGGTGACCGATGCACGCCCGATGTTGACTTCACAAACCCAGTCACTATCGAAATCAGCGTAGTATGCATCATTTGGAACTGGATCGGGGTCAACTCCTGAGAACGTTCTTGTATGGCATGGGACGATATCCGTATCACCGCCCAGGAGGACATAGATGGTTCCCCAGTTTGTGTATACATCTTGTACAAATGCCTTGATTTTTTGGACATTGGTTCCACTATATCCACCGGAATTGTATATCCAGGATGTTGTCACTATCGTAGCAGGCACTCCTTTCTGTGTTTTCCAGTCTGCAAGGGGTTGGAACGCACTGACCCAGCTCGGCTGGGTGATGATTACATAATCGTAATCACCCGGTCCTACACCAAGAGGTTGAGGACTTGGTGAAGTTTGAAGGTTAACTTGTTCTGGATTTACGACCATGTTTTTTACCATTTGTTGGTACATGTCGTATCCATTGTCTGATATGTGTTCTGATAAAAAATCACCGCAAGTATATCCACTATTTCCTTCGATGAGCAGGGTAATGGAAGAGACGAGACTTAATTTTTTCTGAAGAGGAAGATATTGAAGTGGGAAGATAGTAATTTCTACCATACTTTGACCAGCGAGATCATTTTGCTGTCCTAATGAAACAAGTCGTTCGGGGTAAGAAAGTGGTGACAGATACGCTGCTCTATTGAATTGCAGATCAAGATTTGAAATAGGGGTTTCTCCGATTTTTTGTGGTCGTTGAGCTGGATAGAGTGTGTACTGTCCTTGTAGTGATTGTTTTTGGATGGAAAGGATTCGGATATCTGTTGCTTTCATGTCATCTGGTAACGCTATCAGAAGGTGCTTCGCTGGCAACAGTTGTTTTCCATACTCTGTTAGATAGGAGCATTCTTTCATTGTCACCAGATTATATCCTTGGAGTGTGCCAAAGCTAAGATCCTCTTTTGAAAAACTAATGGTATATTGAAGGCTGTAGCTTTCTTGTTGGTTTTCCCTGTCTTCATTTGTCATGTCAACTCTGGGTGTTTGTTTTTTATCATTTTGTTCTTCAGGCAGAAAAGTTGATCCGCTTGGAGCAGAAAGTACGATGGTAGTACAGGTTCCAATAAAAAGGCTAAATATGGTGATCGCGAGCATTATTTTCCATAGATTTCTTTGTATCTTTTTTTGCATATTTTTCTATCCCCTTAATAAAGGTAATATTTGTCCAGTTTTATTTAAATGTATCTAAGTGGCGGAGATTTTTCGCTTTGAACTTTTTTTCCTCTTTTGGTATTTTTCCAGGGTATCTTTAAATAGCATCATTGTTAAAAGTTAACACGAAACAATATATCATTTGAAAGGAGACATAAGGAGAAGGAACAACAATGGATCAAGGACAACAAGCAGAAAAAGGCCAATCCCAACGATTCATGGAGTTGGATATACTCCGAGGATTTGCAATTCTGTTCATGATCATCTTGCACCTCTTCTGGGACCTTGATTATTTTGGAATCCTCCCACTCAATAAAAATTTCTATTCTCTCAACATAATTGTACCAGTCATCTTCTTCTTACTCGTTGGAATCTGCCAGGCGGTGAACAACAACAAATACCACAACCAACCAAGAAAAATGTATTTCCGAACGATACAACGAGGGCTTTGGATCCTGAATCTCGGGATGCTCTTCACCCTTCTCACATCAGTGTTTCTCCCGGACAAGCCGATTCTCTTCGGAGTACTTCATTGCATTGGATGCTGTATCATTCTAAGCACGCTTCTGCTGAGATTCAAATCCACCAACGTCATTTTAGCATCACTTATTATCGTCTCAGGACTCGCATTAGGGTTATTCTATACAACAGAGAATCCAAATATGGTCGAACTCGCAGCTGGCATCCATGAACCCAATATCGCAGCACATACCATTGATTATTTCCCCATCCTCCCTTGGTTTGGCGTCTGCCTACTTGGTATTACACTGGGAAACATCCTTTATAAAGACAACAAAAGGAGATATCCTCTCCCCGATCTATCAAAATTCAAACCAAACAAACTCTTCTCCTGGTTAGGAAAACATTCCTTAGCGATCTATCTTGTCCATCAGCCTATCATCGCGGGGTGTTTAACTCTTCTCCTGACGATTTAACCAGATACCCGAGTCATTTTCATCCCAACAATCGAACACCAGATGAATGCAGGGAAACAGGAGAACGCCTCCGTGATAGCGATCCCATCGAAGTGAAAGAGAAAAACAGTAGAACATATCGCGATAAAGACAAGCACCAAAGCGAGTAGCCCTATATTTCGCTCAAATGAATTTTGTGTACTGGTCAATCCAATGATCAGTAACGCAATCGCGAGGAGGATAAAAAACGATGCTGAGGTTAAAAAATGAAGAGCAAATATGGTTTCCGGGAACACACCAATTCCGATGAGGGCAAGGGAACTCAGCGCAAGAATACACGCCCCAAGTTTATTGGATAATATTTTCATCAATCCAAAGGAGAAAATCAAGGCAAGAATACCACCAATAATCATCCCGTAATTAAATAGTAGTGCCGTATTTTCTTGGATGCCAAGATCACTTAAAGCATGTTGTGTCCAGAGGAACCATGGTGACGATGCAATCGAAAGACCAAGACTGGTGAAGATCACCACAGGGAGGAACATACCACACATTCCTGCAACCCTGGTGATTCCAGATTGTTTCCTAACGATAGACGACCACATCAAAAATGATGTGGGTTTGAAAGGTATTTATAATTTTTCATTTAAATAGATAAAAGATATAAAATTATTCATATAAACGATGTTTTATTCTGTATATTTTTTGTATAGGAAGAGACCAATAAGGAGAGCAGCCAAGACTAGAAGAATATCAAAACCAGGTGTGTTCTTCTGAACCTCCTTAACAGAAACAGTCGTTGAATAGGCACTTACCGCATCATTATTGTCAATAACCTCTAATGTCACAACAAAGGAGCCTGGGGAAGAAAACGTCGTGGTGATAATAGGAGTAGTTACCCAATCGACTTCATATGTTCCATCACCATTAAAATCCCAACGATACCCAACAATTGTCCCGTCGCTATCATTACTCAACGAAGCATCCAAACTCATCTCTTGACCCATGGTAACAGTCGAAGGAGCAATATAGGTTGCAACGGGAGGATTATTGATGAAAATAACACCTTGTATGGTCGCTGTCGTATCTGTCATACTACTGCGTCCATCATCATCGACAACTGTTAAAGTCACGGTATAGACTCCAGGATCAGCGTAGGTATGTTCCGGTGAAATATCAAGAATTTGACTGCTGCCATCACCAAAATTCCACCGATAAAAGATAATGGTCCCATCAGGATCGATGCTCTGAGACCCATTAAAGGAAATCGACTGATTCAGTTTCGTTATATAGGGTCCCCCAGGATTTGCCACCGGTTTTTGATTCTCAGGAGGTCGCTGTTTTGTCGTAAAAAACCAGATATCAGACTGGTTTTGCTGCAAGCTATCATTCGCGATGACGTACCATGCGTACGTCGTATCAAACGGTAATGTGAAACTACAAGAAGCATTCTTCCCGTTCACCACATTCCGAACATACCCTATTCGTATGTTATTGACCGCGTTATAGAAGGAGACTTCTGAGATTATGCTATTGTCGGGATCTATGACAGTTACCCATAATGTTACTGATAACCCAACATTCTCTTGGTCATCCGCAGGGGATGGATTTGAAGGTTTTTGTGGTGGTTGTAAAAACATTCCTAGCGGATAATGATCATGACCACCTGCCGCAATAGTATAAGACCGGTCACCGATGCCATCATGCTTCCTATCAACGTAATTATAGTCATCCCAATAATTTCCGACTGTCCCATTATCCCATTGATTACTCCCTTGCTCCCTTGCATTGATAGTATTCCCAAGAAAATGATTCAGATATATGAGATTATTTTTACTCATCTGAGTAGCAGTAAGAGCTGTAGAGGTCATGTTTTGGAACGAATTATTACTGATTTGACATCCGGTTCTTTGCAGACTGATTCCAACTTGACCATGGTTAAATAGATTTTCAGTGATAATACAATCGGATGAATCAAGGGTGATGCCACTCACCGTGTTATTTTTAAATTGATTTTCTCGAACTATATCAGTTGTTCCTCCCGTCAAATAGATACCATGAAAAGCATTTTTCGTAAACGTGTTCTGGGTGATATTCGTATTCGAACAATCTTTTATGTAAATTCCATACGTGTTCAAGGTAAAATAGTTATCATAGAGAATATTTCTTAATGAAGAACGAAAATTCATCCCCGCATCACTTGAATTGGAGATGTTATTACTTGAAAACACATTATTATTAGAGGAGGAGACAAACACTCCTTTGGTATCGTTGATTACATTGCCACTAATCATATTGTCATCAGAGGAATCAAGATAAATTCCCCAGAGGTCACATTGTGAGATATTATTCTTTTGTAATACGACATTATTTGATGTCACATGGATAAGCGCCCCATATTGGGAGGAAATAAAACGTTCCGGGTCTTTTATAACGAAGTTTTCCAGGGTTGCGAAATCAGCGGTGATCTCGATAAGGTATTTTAATTCCACACCACGGGAAATGATACTTGGTTCATCATCAATTCCGCCGATAAGGGAAATACGTTTATTGATGACCACACTTTCATTGTACGTCCCACTAAAAACATACACGGTATCACCATCATTTGCAAGGTTAATCGCCTCAGTGATTGTTCGTAACGGATGTTCCGCGGACCCATCCCGGGGATATGAGAAACTATCATCGACATAGATTTCTCTTCCTGCTGCGTTCGCATGTTCAGTAAGATAGAATATCGAAAGACCGTTTAATAATAAAAAACCAAGGCTTACCACAACAAAAATCGAACGTTTTGTGCTCATCATCCCATCCTTTTAATGAAAGATGCATCATGTCGCAGAATTAAATAGTTTTCCGAACACATACATTTAAAGATTCTCGTAGTATTGTTACTTGTATGAAGGTCTGTCTTGGCGGGACGTTTTATCCTTTGCATAAAGGACATAAGGGGCTTCTCAGAAAAGCGTTTCAAGTCGCAGGACCGCAAGGCTCTGTTTTTATTGGTCTGACATCACCAACAATGATAAAAAAGAAAGGAAAACTTGCTTCATTTGAGAAGAGAAAACAAGCGATAGTCGAGTTCTTAGCTGAAGAAAATGTCCTTCAGCTAGCTACGATTCAACCTCTCTTCAATAAATTTGGTCCAACTCTGGAGGGGAATTTTGATGCAATCGTGGTTTCCCCGGAGACAGAACTGACCGCTGAAGAAATCAATCGGAAGCGAACCCATCTTGGAAAAACCCCCTTACAGATCATAGTGATTCCCTTTGTCCTTTCAGAAGATGGAACACCGGTTAGTTCATCGAGGATACGACGGAAGGAAATCGATGAAAATGGATCGATGGTAAAGCAGGAGTAGATTTATATAGAATTATTAATGGTCTATCGTGGATTATATAAAATGAGGAGATAACAGAGTTATTCAAGTTTTAGTCCAAAAGGAATACTCTATATATTTATGTTTTTAACGAGGAATATATAAAAAAAACCTGACATTTAGGAGTAACTCATGTTTTGTGCGAATCGATTACAAATATGAAAAGAAAAAAAGAGAGAGATTTAAAATCTCCTTGGTGGCCGATGTTTCTGATAACATTCCCTGCAATACACAGGTTTTGTACCATTCGGTACAAACGGAACTTCACATTCTTTCCCACAATCCGCACAGGTCGCTTTATGCATTTCTCGGGGTGCGTCACCATAGCCACCGCCTCTATTATTGTCTCGATACATTTTTCATTACATCCTTTTTTTTTGGTTCCGTAAATAATACAATCACTATATAANNTATACATTGACGGATAGAGGTCAGTGATCTGAGCACAGGGAAAGGGATTTGAACACCAACTTACACCGGCATGATAATAACTGACGATGGTGTTGATTGTCATTTTAATGGTGCTACGATCAATGTCTCTAACCTTTATTATTATACTGGATTTTTTTTGTGCAGATAGTCGCTGAGATACCTTCGGCCAGGGAACCTTTATATGATACTCCCCCTTACACTACTCCGAGGAAATACTATGGCATTTGAAAAAGATGGATATATCCTACACACACGTGAAGTCCAGCTGAAAGGCGGAAGAAACCAGAAAATATACTATTTTTGCAAA
>JAFNFT010000068.1:18228-19354 GCA_017885605.1 Methanobacteriota archaeon
AAAAAGAAATAAATTTTTCTTTTCTCCCTTTTTAAAAAACAGATTCTTCTTTAAAAACATATACTTAGAACCATCAGGGTTTTCGGGAACAGGTTTCAATTACTGATGACCTCCAAAACGAAAAATTTATTATAGAAGAAATTACAAATCTGTACTGAAAAGAAGGTTTGAAAATGAGGTGGCATTGTAAAAGTTGTGGAATATATTTTGATGGGTTACAAGCTTTATTGATTTGTCCATTTTGTAATTCAAAGAGAATTGAAAGATTCTCCGATCCATTTAAGAGATAAGACCGCAAATAATCATATGTTTGTTTATTTTTCATTCTTTCTTTAAAAACCAATCATTGTTGAATGAGCGAAGCAGTTAGCATAAAAAGATGTTGAAAAACAAGGTTGTTTTGTTAGTTGTGAGACAAGAAGGATAGAGGGTAAATATTATTTATTTTGGATAATATTTTTAAGTGCCGATATATCATTTTTAACATTTTCAACTTCTTTTAATTTTTCCTGTTCAAAGGTATTCAGTATTTCAGATAAATCCGTGGTGGTTTTATAGATATGGACGGGTCTGCCTTTTCCTTTCTTTTTAAGATCTCGTTTTTTTATCCAACCTCTTCGGCGTAGTTCTTGAATCGCGACACTTACTTCAGGTTGTCGAAGATCCGCTCCTTTTTCAACATCAGCAGATTTGCATTCATCAAATTGTGAAATGCATAGCAATGTTTTCGCAAGATTTTTCGGCATCCCTAGACTAAAGAATAAGTCAACGGCCTTTCCATCATCTTTATCTAACATATACACATTTTTTTGTTTCATATTTTTCGCCTCCTCATACTTCATAACATATAACATTAATTCTTTTATATGACCAACCATTAATTGAAAACAGGGGAGCCGTCCATATACAAAAATGTGAAAAAAACAGATTATGCGGCCAGCATACCATGAGAGAACTATTTTAATAGATATACTTGTTCTTTGTTTTGCCACCTAAAAACTGTGATACTGCCTTATTTAATGGATAGTGATACTATATGATAGAAATAAACGTACAAAATATTGTGGCATCTACATCTTTTGCTGATAAGTTAGATCTTGATGTGATAGCCAAATCATGGGACGAA
>JAFNFT010000068.1:19466-24515 GCA_017885605.1 Methanobacteriota archaeon
TTAGAAAATGTGGAATATGAACCTGAGCAGTTCCCCGGGCTGGTCTATAGGATAAAAGAACCGAGGGTAGCTATGTTGCTGTTCGTTTCTGGTAAAATAGTTTGTGCAGGTGCAAGAAAGATCGAGGATGTGTCATTAGCAGTAGAAAAATTATCAAAGGAGCTTTCTTCGTTAGGGCTTCTCCATAAGAAAAACCTTTCTCGTTCTATATGAGGTAACGGAAAAAAACCAACCCCAATTGTACAAACAGATATTGAAAAACAAAGTGATGTTTATTCATTTTTTTCGCTCTATGCTATAAACATATCCACAATTTTCACATTTTAAACCTATATCAGAAACCGTAAAATAAGGGCTGTAGTAAAGTAATTTAATTTTCGGAAGTTTTATATGGTGTTTCTCGTTTAACTTCTTGAGGTGGTGATCATATCATATGTTCCGAAAGGATCCGGATTTCTACCGGATAAAGAAGTTGATGAATTGAAGGAGCTATACCGTCATGAAAATGATGGTAAAGGATGCATAAGGTTGCTCTGTGCTATCCATCGAAAAAAAGGCAGATCTGTTACTGAAATTGCTGAGATGTTGGAATTACCGGTATCAACGGTAAGTGATCATCTACGAAGGGTATCAGGAGATTTTGGAAATCTCCATGATAAACATACCCAGCAGAGACCACCAAAATTAACTCAAAAGGAATATCATCAGTTGATCACGGCCATCAGGAATTCACCTGTTAAAAGTGGTTACCCGGCTGTTGTTTGGATAACGCAGATGGTACGACATTACATAGATGATAGATTTGGTAAAAAATTTACAGTACATGGAGTACGAAAACTGTTATATCGTGCAGGTTTCACTCGCCTTAAACCCCGACCGTATCATATGAAAGGGAACAAAAAGGAGCAGGAGAATTTTAAAAAAAACTACCCGCCATCATTAGTAAATATCTGCAAGATGGATATGAGATCTTTTTTCTGGATCAATCAGGATTCCTCCTGACAAATTATAATGTATATGGCTGGTATGTGAAAGGAAGTAGCCCTGTGAAACCATTTGTTTTCAACAGTCGTCATAGGACATATCTTACAGGCGCATTCTCTATTAAAGGATTCGTCATTACAAAACAGTATGACCATGTAAACAGAAATANNGTGATGGATAACCTCAGCACACATTTTACAAAGAATCTGTTAGAACTCTATGAATCTGCTAAGATAATTATTGTTCGACTACCCAAATACAGCCCACAATTGAACCCTGTAGAACAATACTGGAAAAACATCAAACAATGGCTTGGAACACGTCCACCAATTACTTTTAAAGAGTTAAAAAAGAGTTTGGAACTAGCTATTCAAGATCCCTCATTCACACAAAAAAGATACGGATATTTAGTTATTTAACTAGCGCCCTTATAATCTCCCGTTCCGCCTCGTTTCCTCGGCAAGCCCTTCGGGCGTTGCCGCATCCTCACTCGGCGGCCAACACAGGCAGTTGTTGCTGTCGATCATCAATGACTGTTACCCCATGATGACGCTGCTGATCTCTGCAATATGCGATCGAATGTCAAGATTTTTTATCCCAGTTGATTCATGATGTTCATACCCACTCCAGAAACCACCAGTGGGATATCGCTTTCGGAATCCAGGATGGCGTTCGAAAATTTTTTTTGCACTATGAGACTTCAGCATGATCTCAGCGATTTGAATTGAGTACCGTTTCGGAACATTAACTGGGAAATGTACATGATTATCTGCAAAACCGAACTCGTCAAAAACAAACCCAAATCGTTCGAGATCACGAAATCCCTCGATGCAACTGTCGATATGTGACTGTTTTCGAAAACAGGCGAACTTGCATTTAGTTTTAAACATCATGGTCACCCAGTTATTGCGGGTGTCATCCATAATTTTTTTAGGGGCTACGCTATTTACAGTTTCCATAATTATTATTTCTCCTGTCGCACCTTTTGAGGGCAGGTGAAAGCCTGCCGCGTGCGACAAAAAAGAGTATGGTTTGATGGGAGAAAAAAGAGATGCAGCTTTCCATCTGCGGGTCTTACGCTGATGCTNNCAGACCGCGCAGTATTCTCAGCTGCAGTTAATAATTCTTGGTCTATCGTGGATTATATAAATTAAGAGTTTTCAAGGTTTTTCGAGGAATATATTCCTAAGTCCTTCCGCCAATAATGGGTTTATCCGTTAGATTTCAAATTACCGGAGAATGAACAATACAAATAATCGTTTATACATTACAGATTACGATGAAAAATAAATAAACCATGATAGACCAAGGTTTATATAGAATAAGTATATCCGCAAAAGTAGGGTGACTGTACATGGTCTATGTGATCTTTGAAGTGAAATCAGCAGAAGCTGGAAAAATCCAAACTATGCTTCAGGATGAGGTTGTCAACAGGCAAAGCATTGTGATACGTGACGCAAATTCCTTAGATATGAAAGGGGCAGTATCGTATTTGAAAGTTGAGGGAAGTGCCGAAGGGCTGAAGCGTGCTCGAGAGCTTGCCAAGGAACTCGGGATGAAAAAGCTTCCAGACAAAAAAGCAAAAAAAATCGATGATAAAATCAAGGAACAAGAGGATTCTGCCGCTACCGGTATGGGCATGATCTTTGATTGAACGGCTTAGAGTTCCCAATAGTTCCCTAATTCTTTTTTCATCGAAGTGATGACAGCTGTGACGTCATCATTTCCTTTGATGTTATCGTCAAATCGAAGGGGATGAGACATCATCTGTCCGAGTTGAGATAGAAAGCATTTACCAATCCATTGGAGATTGTACCCACCCTCCAAGGTACAGACGATCCTTGGCTGTATATGCTGAAATCGTTTTATCATTTCACCGAAGAAATTCGCGGAAAGTTTTAGTCCACCGAGTTGATCGGTATGGTGAGAATCATATCCTGCTGAGATGATGATCAGGTCTGGCTTGTACTGTCGGGTAATCGGGAGAAATATTTCATCAAAAAGCTGTGAGACCGCACCGTCTCCGTGGCCAAAGCCAAGTGGGGCGTTTATCGTATATCCTTTCCCTTCACCCTCACCAATCTCACAAACATCCCCAGTTCCAGGGTAATGCGGTGATAAATGAAACGATTGATACATCACATTGTTTCGTGAATAGAAAATCGATTGTGTCCCGTTCCCATGATGAACATCATGATCAAAGATAAGAACACGGTTTCCTTTTTTCGACAGTTCATGAGCAGCAATCCCTGCGTTGTTAAACAAACAAAACCCCATGGACCGCTCTGCAGACGCATGATGCCCCGGTGGTCTGACTAACGCATAGGCGTTCTGGGCATCACCCTTGATCACGTTTCTGCAAAGCTGAGCAACGCCCCCCGCAGCCAGCCGTGCTGTCTCATAATCTGATTTACAGACATACGTATCCAAATCGATCCATGAGTCCCCATGTTCACTGATCTCTTTTATCCGTTCAATCATTTCAGCGGAATGCACCTCGTGTAACAATTTTTCAGAGATCATTTCAGGTTCAATAAATTGAAGATTTTTATAAAACGGTGTTTGTTCCATGGCGTCAAGAATCACGTAGAGACGATCTGCATTCTCAGGGTGATCCGCAGTATCATGCTTATTGAATTCATCAGAAAATACAATCTGTGTAGTCATGAAATCGCAGTTGAACATCAAGGAACTCTTTTATAATTATTACTTCTAAGCTTTAAGTACATCTAATGTGTTAAGGGTTAAAACCGATATGGGGGAAAATGAGGTCATGAGTAACATGCTTTTAGGTCTCTCGCCAAATTATCTTTATTTTCAGGGAAAACCACCTCAACTAGTCTCTGAGCTGCACCACCCCTATTTTCTCGCGTTCCCTCCCACAGCAACCGATGCAACAACAGCTCGGAAGAAACTTCTTGATCAATGGAACCAAAATAAAGTAGATCATCCAAAACTATCGAAAATCACTCGTATTGGGGAGCTTGAGACATACCGGAGTTTTTGTGATTTTACGAAAACACGGAATGTATTCAAAGTCTATACGAAAGAATCCTACGTGGTCCCCGAGATCAGTGATTATTTGTTTTTCGAACATGAGTTATTCACCGCTGAGCATGATATCCCGTACCATCAGCGTGCTTTAGTGGATCTTGCTGCAGAAGGGAAAACATGGTTGTTTGATACGAATGGCGAGAAGAAAAAACTCAAGGTACTCATCTACGATATTGAGACGACCCAGTTTGAAGAAGGAAAACCGCAGATTCCCATCGACATCCTCGGGTACGCTTGTTTTGATATTGCTATCGAGTCAGAGAAGAACCTGGATACAGAAGAGTTCAGCTTTGAGATTCGTGAGACTCCAGCACATTGGAAGGATGTAGAGGTCCTGCAACATCTCTCCCGGTCCGTCGACGAGGAGATAGCGAGTCTTTTGATTTTCTGCAAATGCGCAAAAGACGCTGATATCATCTCAGGACATAACATCCTTGGTTTTGATAATGTCCATGTCCACGGTCGGATCAACTGGATTTTAAAAAATAAACAGGATCAGTTATCGGCTGATGAGAAAAAAACTTTTCAGAATTTCATTACTCTGTATTGCCGGGAGGATAAATCATTCCATTTTGGTATTATGAGTGCTGATATTGTGCAGATGTATCCTAGTAGTTTTGATACCTATCTTGCTGCACGAAAGTTTTACCCATGGTTGGATGACTATCGGTTAAAAACGTTAGCTCCGTTTCTGAATATTAATGTTGAGAATCGAGTGTATTTAGCCCCCTCTGAAATCAAACTTGATGAGAGAACAATGAAATATAACAAGCAGGATGTCCAAGAGCAGATCGGGGTTTCGTTACATTTTATCCAGCAAGCATTGCCATTGTCGTTTACCACCTGTATGCCGTTTGATATGTTGCTTTCATCCGGCGCGGTGAACATGTGGGATCATATGGCGTTGCTCCGTGGGGCTATACAGAAAAAAATCGTCCCACCAATCTGTCGGGTGAAATCCATATCTCAAATGTTAGCCAAAGATTTTGGAAGTCAAACCACAAAAGAAAA
>JAFNFT010000069.1 GCA_017885605.1 Methanobacteriota archaeon
CGTATCCATCTTAAGGAAAACAATGAAGGTGGAACCGACCTCGAAATCAAGACAAAACAGCTAGGTGGAACGTATTCGGCGAGTATGCCAGCAACACACTTTTTGTACAACAAACCGCTCGCAAGCACATTTACCACTGATTACGAAAACCTTGGTCAAATGAATTCACTCGCGTGGTACCACCAACTCACCTCTCAGGAAAAAACATCGGGAGTGCAGATACAGATCCATGTGTATCTCTACTGTCCGACCTCAGGGTCCCAAAGCGTCAGTTTCGAGAATGTTCAGACCATAGTCAGTTGTATCTAACAAGGCATCCTTCGTCAAATATATTCAAAGGGCCCACTCTTTCTTCTTTTTTTGTCAATAATTCACACAAGAAATCATGAAATCTTTAACCGTTTTAGTATTCATGCTTCAAGATATTTTAAGGATATGTTGAAAATTATTATCATAATTCACTTCGCAAAGAGAAGCCTTTATAAAGATATGAATATTATAAAAATCGGTGTTGAAATAATGAAACTGCAAAACATTACCTTTGAAGTGTGTCCAAGATGTCAATCCACTTTTATAAATCAAACAGATAACGAAAATCCAACATGGCAATGTTCTGATTGTCTCTATACATTTGAAATCCCTTTGATTGCAAAATTCCCTGATTCGGAAAATAAAGATTCTGTCGATTAAATAATACCTTTTTGATAAGTTGATGCTATTCTACGTTTAACTCGACTTTAAAGAATAAATCTAGAGAGAGTTTTCAGAGCGGAAGTTCTATTTAAATTCATTAAAATATTCTTTCAATGATTTCTCTAAAACAGTATAATACCGTTGTGTTTCCTCTGTGGAGACTCCGCTATTTATATAACACGGGGAGGTAACGATTATGTATTTATTTGTTTCATTAAAATAGATAGGGACACACCAAGAATAAATAGATTCATTGACGACAATACCCATAATTTCTTGTTTTTCCGAAATGTTGTAAAAATAGAGCCAAAAAGATAGATGTCGATAATCTCCACCTGCTACTTCAAAAATATTTGATGGATTAGTAAAATTTACAATGGATACTGGTTTCCATAGGCCATGAGGTCTTGATATTTCTTCTAAATTTTGAGTAACAACTGTATAATTCCAGCCATATGGCACAGCTTGTCCAATATTCAATATTTCTAAACCCAGTTCTTGGTTCGATGATTTGGTAGAACTCTGTTGCATACATCCGCTGAAAAAAACAATGAATATTGAAAGTGATCCGATAATAATAAATATTTATGTCTTCGTATTTTCCACCTCATTTTCGTTTTATTGAAGGAACGTGATTTTGATAATTAAAATAATTTAATCCTCCTTTAAAAACATATCCTCAGAACCCGGTTTCCCGCCTTTCTTTTAATTTAACTATCAGTGTTGATAGACGGGGTTTGACTTGAGGTTCGAGTCCGTTTTTATGAAAATAGGGTCTTATAGGAAAAAAAGGGTTGGAGCGCCGTCCGCCGGACTCGAACCGGCGACCGTTCGGTTAACAGCCGAGTGCTCTACCAACTGAGCTAGGACGGCATAATAATGGGTGTTGTAGCGAATCAGAATAGTGTTTTGTATTAAATTGTTTGTGTTGGATAACTTTTTCTTTGATTTTCATAGATAGGAGTAAAGCACAGGAATTAAATATCTCGTTATTAATGTTCGTGTCGCCCATTATGACTTCGAAGTTTTTGGGCGGGGTCTCTGGTTCTAGCCCATTCAGATTCGATAAAAAAAAAATCATAATATTTCTCAGCCTATACGGAAATGTTAATAACGGGGAATATTATTTAAAATTGCAAAGGAGGAATGAAATTTATGAATAAGTATGTTTCACTTGTTATAGTTGGATTGTTAATTTTATGCGGAATAACGGCTGGTGCATTGCCATTAAACCAAGCAGATACATTTGAAAAATCGGCACAAACATCGTGTTCGCTCCCTACAAACACAACGAACCTGACCATTACCATAAAAGGTGGTATTGGTGTGACTTTCGCCGTTACAAATACTGGAGAGTTCAATGCAATAAACGTAACAACAGAAATTAATATCATAAATGGACCATTTCACTTCTTCAGTATAGGAAGCGGTGGTCATTATCTCGTACCATTAATTCCAGGAGCTACATATAAGGAAAGGGTATTGGATATTGGATTAGGAACAGTTACTGTTGATGCGACCGCCAAAGCAGAGAATGCGGCACAGGTGACGAAAACAGCAGAAGGAATTATCCTGTTGTTCTTTATAATCTTAAAATAATTCAAACATCTTTTTTATTATTTATTGTTAGATTCACATAAAAACATATTTAGAACGTGGTATTGTTTGTATTAAAAGGTTACCGGGGGCTTACTCTATTCAGTCTGAATCGACAATCCTACTCACAAAGACTGGAAATAACATGATAAGAATTTTTCCGAATATTCATTTAATAACCACAATACCCAGCCAGTACGATATGATAAAAAGATATCCTTGTTCTTCCAAACAATAATACGAAGAAGAAGTCCAATACCGTACCTAAACAGTTGTATCCACTGGTTTTTTATAGAATCAGATATTATCCTCTCAAGGGATCTAAGCGCAAAGGATAAAGTACGGGAAGGAATCCTTATGAAAAACAAATCAGAGCTAATAACTGAGGATGAAATAAAAGTACTCGACGCTCTAGAGAAGAACGGAAAGGAAAACATCGACGAGATTGCTAAGAGATGCGGTTTTTCCCGCCAGAAAACCGGGAGGATCATCAAACACTTTGAGGAAAATAAAACAATTTGGGGATACGTCGGGATAGAAAACGAAGACGTCAAGGGTCTGAGCCATTTTGTCCTGCTCGTGAAGAGAAGCACCCTACCGATTGCACCTGATTTAAAGAAAGAACTCACCATGGGTAAACTCGATACGTTTCTCCCTGAGTTGGTGAAAATTGAGAATATCTACCTTACCCACGGACCATATGATGGGGTGGTTACCTTCTATGCCCCTGATCTTATCACCGCAAAAAAATTGATTCAAACTCTATCCCAAAATCTTGGTATATTATTTGATACGTATGCCCTTCTAGAGACGCTCATTCCGATCCGAAAAACAGGATTGAAGAACCCTCAATCGAAATCCCTCATTGATCTCCTATAACGAGAGAACAAAAAATAGAAAAACATGGTTTGTACGAATTTTTAATAGTGATGCCTCAGACAACAAAACACCTTGCTCTACCATAAACACAAAAGAAATGAGCCGGAGCCAAATACTATTATACGGCTGTTGTGTTATCAACATCAGGTGAGGTATTATATGGGAGATGAGAATTGTAGCAAATGTGGTGCTGAACTACCGTCAAACTCTAAGTTTTGTTTGAACTGTGGAGTAAAAGTTGAAAAAGAAACCAGATCAGAACGAGAACCGATTCATGAAGTATTTCGATTTCTGTTCTCAAAAAATCTGATCATCGCAGCAATCCTTTTTGGCATCCTTTTCATCTGGATCGGGGCGATTGTGTTAACGTTCAGTACAGATCTGACCGGGTATCGGGCTGCACAGACCCTGAACTCCCTGGGATTTTTCATTACGGGAGTATTTTTAATCGGCGGGGGGATCGTCAATGACGCAATGGATAAATACGTACGAGTAGGCATGATTGTGATTGGCGTGTATATGATCACGTCGGTTCTCGCACTGACCTCTCTCTTAATTCATTAATTGTGTCCATCTATACATAAAAAAAAAAACAATCCCTTAGATTCTCAATAATTCCTTAACAATTCTAGTGGCGGAAATACAGATATTTTACAAAAATGTGTATTCGCACTGAGACATGAACAACAAAAAAGTATGAAGAAAAAAGTATGGCAGCATCAAAAGGGAAAGGTGATGGAGAGATGTATGAAGTCCCGCTGCCATACTATTTGGGCTTTCGATGGAGGAGATAACTGAAAAACGATACAAAACGAAAGTAAAAATAATTGAATTCCCTCGTTTGCTGTAATCTTCTCACTCCCCCTATACAAAGAAAAAAGAAAAACAATGATATAAAATCCATGGTCTACTTTTTCATCCATTCAACCAAAAAAAACAGTTTTTTTACCCGTTTGTTGGAAATGAGAACTCGCATATCATTCACTATGAGTTAACACTGAATTTCACAAATGAGAAAGAGTTTTAGAACATGCTTTTTTAAAGTAAAACGTGCTACCATCATTTGAGAGGAAAAAGGAATGCAAAGACAGGTAATACTTATCGGAATAGGACTTCTTGTCCTAACATTGTGTTTCAGTGGCTGTGACCAACTGATCATGAAACCGGATCATATCTCGATTAATATCATGGTGGCAGTCAATATTCAATTTTTAGATGCAAACAATAACATTATACAGAAAAACACTGATGGATTAACAGTAACGATTTATATCCTGAAAAACGGACAAGATCGATTAGTGTTTGAACGAATCATGCAAAATGGTTTGTGCCAAGCGACCGGTGACTTTTCACTCTCAAAAGGTAATTTCATAGAATGTACCGCAGATATCAAAGACGAAAATAATGTTTACGATCAAGTCTTTCAGGGGTATGCGAAGCTCACATGGGAGACAGTGAGTGCTTCAACGAATTTTGGTGGTGTGTACAATTGGTATCCTAAAATCACCATCACCCTGAAAGAATAATTCAACAAAAACCATATGACTTATATACTTTTAAGAGGAAAATCAGTGTTAGAAAAAAAGTAGTTTCTGCTCCCTATTCAGACATGAACTCTGAGATGCAATGCTGTAGTAACTGAACCAAATCATCCTTACTTAATCTATCTTTTCCCTCTTGCTTCAGATCCCAGTGACATTTCTCTTTTTCCTCATCATATTCAAAATTGATGACGACCTTTCCTTGCAGCATGTTTTATGCCTCCCAATTGATTTTATCAATACAGAAATGATATAAAAAACCTCCTATTCCTTATTTAAAACCATTTTTCTTATGAAAACGATCTTAAAGAACATGTAAACCGAACCAGAATAATCCCTAAAGAACACAAAAAAATCACAGTTCAGCAATAATATCCGAAGCGATACTATTTTAAACTAGACGAATGATTCTATTATAACGAAATAGGGGGATATAAAATTGAAGAACGTGAATAAAAGTTTATCTGTATTAGAAGCATTAATAATAGCTGGTGTCCTGCTCGCAGCAGCCTGTTCAACCCTGACCGTCGCAACATTACCAAAGGGAGAGAACGAAGAAATCGCACAGTATATCTTGAACCAACTCTCCTACGACGATAACCTCAACATCCTGTGTTACCTCTGGGGGCCGGTCTCTATAGGCGACAAAATTACCACACCAAAAGGACCGATTTTCACTATTCCCTGCTCAGGATATGTCATGTATATCGACCTGTATCCTACCGCAAACCTGTTCCACCCAGTGCAATACGTATTTTTCGCAGAGGGAACAAAAACACTCCAAGTATTTGACACAGAGAACCCACCGTTAAATTTCTATGATTATAAGATAGTCGATACAACATTTTCACGGTTCTTCTTCTCTATAGAAAACAGAAGATCCACTATTTCTAAAAACACAACACCGGACAGCGATAAAACTGGAAGAGACAGCCGCTGGGCGGTACTGATGAACGGGGGATACGATTCGGGTAACAATCATGTTCGATATTGGAACGATATCTCTAACATCTACATCACCTTAACATCTGTGTATGAGTTTGATGATGAGAACATCATTGTGCTCTGCTCTGATGGGTTAAACCCGGCTGTTGACCAATCCAATGGGCAGAATTCAGACCCGGATTTAGACGGCGATGGCGATGATGACATCATGTATTCTTGCGTCCTTTCAAATGTTGATATGGTGTTTGCCGGTCTTGCTGAAAATTTTACCGGAAACGAAAAATTGTTCGTGTTTACTACAGATCACGGTAATACAGCGGGTGGATGGGACACCATTGAGAACCTATGGAACTACGAGGAACTCACGGACGCTCATTTCGCGGAGCTTTTAGATGCAATCCCTGCAGCTGAGAAAATCTGCACGCTTGAACCATGTTTCTCCGGAGGATTTTTAGATAACGTAGTCGTCCCTCCAGGCCCGATTGTCGCATCATCTGCCTGTCGTTATGACGAATATTCCTGGGCGATGCCCCCCGATTATGTATATGATACATACGTGTTTCACTGGACCGCTGCGATGAAAGGGGAAGATGCTTATGGGAACCCAGTTGACGCGGATGCAAATCAAGATGGTATAATAACCTTGGATGAAGCATATACCTATGCAGTTGATCATGATACAGATGATGAAAGCCCTCAATATAGTGAATCCCCAGAGGGTACAGGATCATACTTATCCCTTAAGGTGACAAGCAATCCTCCAGCCCAACCAACAAAACCGGTTGGTCCGACACTTGGGATTTGGAACATCCAGTATACCTACACGAGTACAACCACGGAACCAGACAGTGAGCAGATTTATTATCAATTCAATTGGGGTGACGGCAGTAACAGTGGATGGCTTGGGCCGTACAATTCAGGACAAACTGGGTCAGGATCCCATATCTGGACTGTACTGGGAACTTATAATGTGACGGTGAAGGCAAAGGACACCTGGGGTGCAACAAGTATAAGGTCAGAGCCCTTAGTCGTGACCATCACGGATAACACACCGCCGGATATCCCTCAGGTTACAGGTCCTGCAGAAGGAAAACCTGGCAAGCCGTATTTATTCAACCTTCTGACTGTTGATGCTCAGAACCAAGATATCTACTATTTCATTGACTGGGGTGATAACACCACATCCGAATGGCTCGGCCCCTATATCTCAGGCACAGAGATTCACGTTACTCACAGTTGGGCAGAACAGGGAACGTATCTTGTGAAAGCGAAAGCAAAGGATATAATGGACTCAGAAAGCGACTGGGGTACCCTTCAGATAGTGGTGCCAACGGAATACACATTCGTCTTCAATGTCTTTTTCCAGCATCTCCTGGAAAAATTCCCACACATGTTCCCTATCCTCAGACATCTCATGGGATACTAGAGCCCCCTCCCTTTTTTCTATTTTTTTTCCATTAAAAGATTCTGTATGAGCATGATCTAAAGAACGTAAAATATGGGAGTCTGGTTAAGTCTGGGAGGTAAAGAATCTCTTCTTTACGAAAAAATAGCCAGACTCCCACGAAAAATAATACCCGACCAGATATAAAAACCTATCTCCAGAAACCCCTTAAAAACAGAAAAATAACAGGAAAAACGCAACACTTTTCGCCCCTGTAATACCGTTATTGTTCTCGATTCAAGGTAATACCAAAGAAATAACAAATGATGAGGAATGCGCTAATCGAGGTCAGACATAATCCTATGAATTTGATAAAAGCATGCAGCACATTTATATCATCTTGAAATACAACAAGAACTGCAATCCCAGCAAGCAACAAACTAATGTTTATCAGCAAATATTTTTTCATTCCAATCCATCACTCTGATGTACCTAAATATCTATTCTTTACTCGTCTAAAATATCCTCAAAATCAAATTCATACATGATATTGACCTTCATCATCTCCCACATCTCCTCGCTCTACATAGGATAACACTTCTTTGTTTAAAAATATACCTTCGAAAACACGAGAAAGCAGAAACGATTTTAAGAATAATTTTTACAGTAGATATTTCTGGTATTTTTCCAAAATGGTAGATTATCCACTAACCTTTATAACCGATATGAAAACAAACAGTAAGTCAGTCGTACAGTATATTTAGAGAGAGAAGGAAGGAATACGCTTGCAGAGCCTCAGATGCAAACATAGAAAAAAGAAAGTAAATCCTGTTTTACCCGTCATCTTGGTAACACTTTTTCTCATGCTTATCGATGGGAGTGTTCTTTCTGCGCTTCGAACTCCGTATCTTATTGAACTATCAGACAATACTCTGCGATATACCTTTTTTTTCGACGAACCTGTCCTTACGGAAGTTGTGGTGAATAATCAGACCTTTACGACCATTGACATGAATAATTGTTATTCCTATGCACAACCAGGATTTCCCACACTTCCTATCTATCGTGCCTTGCTCCTCATACCAGAAGGACATTCCGTAGAAAACATCCAGGGAACCTTCAAAAATCATCAGAGACTCCCTTATGACTTTCTGATGAAACCAATTCTTCCTGAACAGGATTTCATCCGTATCGGTATGGACGATCCACAACCCTTTGTCATGAACGACACGGTATATTCGGCATCCACGCCGGTGTTTGAGAAAATCTTTGAAAATGGTGGCATTGGTTATTGTCGTGGTTATGAAATACTGACCATCTATCTCTATCCTCTTCAATACGTCCCAGGGACGGGGGTTCTTACTTATTTCCCAGAAATGACGATTACAGTACAGTTACATGAATCAGAACAACAGCCCCTACGGGAGGAACTTTCATTGCTTCGTTATAGTCAAACCGATGAAGACGTTGTCAGAGAGTTAGTGACGAACCCCTCGATCCTTTCCACCTATGATGTACAAGAAATGAATGTGCTTGATGGAGCTACAGAAACGGCTCAAGAAGATACGGTTCTTGTTGGTCCTGGTGCAGCGGGATTATTAGATGGAGGATATACGGGGGGTCTTTGTAATCCAGCACAACAGTATCAGTACGTAATCATCACAAGTCAATCTCTGAAAGACGTGACCGGATACCAGTACAACTGGTCAAGTTTGATCACCCATCGAAGGACGTTTAGTGGTCTGAATGGAACCATTGTAACGGTTCAAGAAATAGACGCTTGCCAAGATTATTGGAATGTGACTCCTCTGTTTAATGATAGCCCTGCTCATATCAGAGAATTCTGTAAAGATGCTTATCTTGACTGGGACACAGAATATATCCTCCTTGGGGGTGATTGGGATGCTACCGTAGATCATCAAATCGTCCCCTATCGATTGTTCACGGACAAGGAGGAGACTGAAACGTACAATACCATGGCTTGCGATAAATACTACAGCCATCTCGATGGAACCTGGTATTATGAACCTCAAGGCATCTGGGGAGGCGGAAGAAACAGTGGGGTAAACGATTACTACGCAGAACTCTACATCGGCCGAATCGCAACGTACAACGCATCCATGGTCTCTAACGCGATCCAAAAAATCATCTGGTATGATCTCTATGCCCCAGATGGGTGGCTCTCACAGGTCTCGTTCCTCGGAGGCAACCTCGGATGGACGGTTACCTCCAAACAATACATGGAGGAACTCAGACTAGGAAACGACACCTACCGAACATTCATTGGATTTGAAGAATGGAACGCTGCATACCCTGAGACCCCCTTAAACACATCAGAATGCATCTACCACGCAGACGTGGGAAGCAACTACAGAACCTATTTTTCTAACTCCATTGAAGATGATAACGCATCCATTATCAATCATCTTGATCATAGTGATTGGAATTCACCGTTCGGTCTAACGAACTGGCAATATCGATACAACACAAAACCTTTCTTTGGGTACTCACAAGGATGTTTAGCAGGTCGTTTCCATGCAGGGGATGCTGGATCGGAACAACTGATGTGCCGCTACCCGGAACGCCATGCGTTCGCAGCTGTCCTGAACACAGGGTACGGGTATGCAAGCTCCACCTCATCAAACGGACCGAGCCAATACATCCAGTGTTATTTTTATGATTACTTTTTTAACAATCAATCCAATGATAGGAACAACTGGCAGCTGGGAAAAGCACAGGCGTATGCTCATGAGAAGATGAGCGCAAGAATAGAACTCTCCAGCCATGCATGGTGTTACGCATGGTACAGCGCGCATCTCTTCGCAGATCCAGCACAAATCCTCCGGATAACAAATTCTGATACAGGGGCTATTACGATACATAACGAAACCCCCGGGAATGAATCAATAAATGTTTCTATCAATACAACCACACTCACGGTAATCATACAGCAATCACAAGGTAGGCTCCTCAATTATTCGATACAAACCGTACCTGACATAGGGAACATTACTGAGAACAATATCACAAGTGGAACCAAATCATGTGCCATCTCTGGTCTTACCTCCTCTACCACCTACACCTGGTTTGTTGCAGTCTCAGATGGGTATCACTGGACTAACTGCTCATTTTGGTTTTCTACAGAAAATCCAGACGCAATCCCACCGGTGATCTCTTCGATCCTTTANNTGGGAAAACATCAGTTGCAACGTCACAGACAACAGCTATGTACACAATGTGACGATACACATGAGTGACCCTGATAACTCCACGACATACATCACCATGAACAGAAAAATAAATACAAACACCTATTACTATAACACAACCTTTTCAACGTATGGGAATTTTTCGTTCTACATCTGGGCAAACGACACGAACAACAATCAAGTGTATTCAAACATCTCTGGTTTTGTAATACCACCGAATTGGGATATCAATAACGATAGGATCTGTTCAATGGAAGACCTCCTATTAGTGTCTGATCAATACGGTAAAAATGGATCCCCTGGATGGATTCGTGAAGATATCGATAATAATGGTACAATCCAAGTGTTCGATTTTGTTTTACTCTCAAATCATTATACAAGCTCTTGGTAGGACTTATTTTTTATTTTTTTTACAAGACGAGGAGCGAAGCAATGATTTAATAAATCTTTAAATACAAAGGAGTGATGATGCATCCGCTATGATCTACAAACAATTTCACAATAAAGTCATAGTCCGTATCGATAAAGGGGAAGAACTCATTGATTGTCTCAAAACTATTTGTAAAACGCTTGATATCAAACTTGGGTCAATCATCGGAATCGGAGCAACCGACAAAATTACTGTCGGTCTTATGAACACAAAAACAAAAAAATATCAGTCAAAGGAGTTCACCGGGGACCATGAGATCACATCGTTAGTTGGGAACATCACCACGTTGAATGGTGAGGTATACCTTCATCTCCATGTCACTATATGCAATGTCGAGCATAAGGCACTCGGTGGTCATCTGACCTCAGCAGTCATCAGTGCGACATTTGAGGGGATCATTGATATCATCGACGGTCAAATCAACAGAGATTATAATGATGAGGTCGGTTTAAACCTTTTAAGTCTCAAGTAGATTTGAATTTAAATACTATCTTTCCTCGTACAATATCAAAAATTAAGAGTTTTATAGAGTTGTACCAAACAAGCGTTGACACCTCTTAAAACTCTAGCACCTCTTTTTAAAACGAATATTTTGTAGGATTCTTAAACGAAAGAGAAAGAAGATGCGTAGAAAGCTTCAGAGACAAAAACAACAACGTCAGCTCCAAACAAATCAACAAGACACAGAGTGGTAATATAGAAATAGTGGTATTACTGCGGAGAAGATTCATCCCTGCCCCCACCATACTCAACAGGACAAATAGGATCATCGCCACGCTATACAACAGCAGGATATCTGATTTTTTACCCACATATTTCACCCCTAGAGGAAGTGCGATAATGACCGCTGCAAGGAAAGAAAAACCGAGAAACCAGAACAAAAACAAAAGATCATTCACACCGAGGAAGAGAGGGATGAACGCAAGATACGGAAGCGTTGTCAAAAAACATAATGAAAGCGCGAGGGCTTTTCCATAGACGATGGTCTGATTAGAAACCGGCAGACTACGCAGGATCCACATGGTTTTTTCCTCAGTGAGAAACAAATTCAGCGCAGGAAAGACAGCAGCGTACATAACGACGACATAACACCCGAGAAAAACAAAAAGAGAGGGGAGAAACCCGCTCAGATACCTCTGAATCGACTCAGGGATGAACAAGTCCGTACCATACAGAAAGAGGTACCCCGTCCCCAGGGCAGTAACAATAGACATCGAGACAAAGCTGAAATATAATCGATCCCGCCAGATCCCAGTCACTTCACGGATAAACAACGCATGAAGGACACCACGTTGACGAACCTGAGTTACTTCGCTGGTTCGTATCTTTCTTTTTACGAAGCGATAGGAGTCCAACAGATGAGACAGACTCCACACACAATGCAAGATTGCGAGTGGCAGCATACATGCGATAAACATCATACTTTGTGAAAACCAAAAAAAACCAAGCAAGAGAAGCGTTGGTATCATACGATATTGTTTTGAGGAGAAGAAATGAAGAGACAGAGTACAGCCTAGCAGGATACCGATGAGAACGCTGATACTGAAGAAGAGATATTCCAAGGGATAATTAATTGGAGTACGCAGCGAAGAAAGAACAAGAAGATACAACAGTGAAAACGAAAACCAAAGACTCATGTTTATCAGAACAATGGTCAGAACTATTTCTCCAACGGTTTTTTTTTGTGGAACATGTGTCGAGAGAGCATAGGAGGCTTGAGGCGCTGATATGAAATGTGTATGCATATCAGAAGCGGATTTCATCAGTAGTAAAAAAAACACAGTGTAGTAAACATCCATGAAATTAAAGGTTGTTTTCGTATGGAGAAGAAAAAAGGTAAGGAACGCAAACATCACAATTGAAAAAAAAATCATCGCTATGAAAAACATGTATAAGATCGGGGATGTCCTGATTTTTCTTCGGAGGTTCCTTGTTATTTCCCTGAGAAGAAGTCTGCTGGTTTCCAACATGGTGAACCCCAATCCCTCGTTTGATGGTGAAAACAAGGTTCTTTATATAAGAATATCGGAACTCTAGACAATTTATGTTGTTGTGTAGACAAGATTTTGAGTCAGGAGAAAAAATAGAATTTCAATATGAACCCTGTATATCATCAATTTTTTCTATCAGGTTTTATTAGAGATATTCTTTTAATTTCTTTGTATCTGGATTGAATATATTTTGTCTTTTTATATCAAAAAGAGTCTCAACAAGATCGATTTTTTGGAAGGTATCAGGGTAGGTTGTTTTGACCAGCTCACTGAATTTTTTCGCATAGACGATGTCAGGAGCAAGGAAGGTTGCGATCCAGTCGTATTCCCCATGGACATACGAACTTGTTTCGATAGTGATCCCCAGATTGGTGACGACATCTTCAAATTCCCTTGACAGGAGGATGTCAACGATTTTCTGATTGATTTTTTGTGTGTTGCGTTTCATCAGGAGCAAATAATGCTTTTTCTGTAACGACTCATTGTCAACAATCGCAGTATACCCCCATACGATCTTATCACGTTCAAGGTTTTTTATTATCCTCCAGACCTTTTGTCGAGAAAAGCCGCACTGTTTAGCGAACAAATCGAGATTTTCCATACAATTCTTCTGAAGCTGCTCAATAACTTTCCTCTCATCAACCTCAATCTGTTTCTTACTTGTTTTTGCCATGTTTCCGCTCCCTATGTAACGGTATCATAATAGTTCTAACTTTAAATATATATCCTCATAGAAAATCCAATAAATAATCGGAAAAAAAGGTCACGTATTCTTTGTTATAAAGAAAAGAATCAGAGGATTTCTTTTTCATTCAAACGAAATAAGACATGTACCAACAATCAGCTAAAAAAAAATCAATAAATAAAAAAAAGAGGGATGGTTAATATCCCAGGAGAAGGCGTAGCAGCGGGAACGCATGCGGGAAAGTTTCGAACAATTTCTCCAAGAAATGTACGAATGGAGGTTCGTAGGAAAGCGGCATGGTGATGGCGAGCGGATTTGACCATTCGCTGAGTTTCCCATGGGTATCCTTTGCAACGACCT
The DNA here is from genome assembly GCA_017885605.1 of Methanobacteriota archaeon. Classification (GTDB taxonomy): domain Archaea; phylum Thermoplasmatota; class E2; order DHVEG-1; family DHVEG-1; genus SM1-50. The sequence continues at coordinate 13,714 of JAFNFT010000069.1, forward strand.
TAATCTGATAGGTTCCTTCCGCGGTATAGGTTTTTTTCGCAGTAGCGGTCGCTCCGCTGCTCAGGGGCCCAACCCAGCTGCTAAATGTACCGTCACCCCAGTCGAACATGTACGAAACCTGATCGCCGTCCGGATCGGTCGTCGAGCTTGTGTAGGTATATTCAGTATTAATCTTCCCAGATGCTGTACCGCTGGGTGTTTGTGGTTTTACTGGTGGCTGTGAATTTTCACCAATCGCTAGTGTTGGGTCACCAAACGCTTGCCATTCTTCAACTGTTTTATAATCAGTGGCGTCCATACCTGAATTGATATTTCGGTTCAGTGCACGCGACCACATTTCCCCGAAGGTTTGTGATTGATCAGTTTTGTATGCTTTGAAGGTATCCAAACCCATCTTACCAACTAACCCTTGTATCACACCAGTTCCAACATAGCTATACCCAAGTCCTGTGCAACCAAAGTCTGCAATCGCTCCACCATTGGAGTTGTAGAGAAATGCCCAGTTGAAACAATTTGTATCGGAGGCAAATTTCGAAGTAGAACAGGCTTCAACGGTCACGATTGGTAATTTATTACCATTCGAGAGTGTTTGAATATCAGAGCTTTTAATTCCCATTGCAGGAGTTGGTACCCATGTTGCAAAATCATCATGAGGGTGAGTAGCCCATATATTTGTGTTTCCGTGTCCGGAAAAGTCAACAAAACCGCATCCTGTATTGATAGAACTTTTTATATTTGCGACACCGGTCGGAGCCCAACCTGTTAATTTCCCGTTTGTAACCCAGAGTTTATCAGCGACAAAACCAGTCATAAGATCAGCAACTTTTTGATTGGCAAATTCACCTTCATTAACCGTACTACTGTCAGGGAATGAATCACCACCGATAACGACAAGATTCGGGAACCAGTTCTGCTGGTACCCCGGTGTGTTTTCATAGGTTTTAATTTTGTTCACACACGCGGTTACTTGACTGCCGCTTGTCGCGGGTAATCGTGCGAGATACACATCAGGGTGAAGGTCTACCGCGTCGGTTTCACCTGACCAGTCATATTCCCCAAAGATATTGTTAGAATTGGAGTCCCAGCTGCAGAACCCTCCAGTTCCATTATAGATATCTGCGTAGTAAAGGTCACTGGAAAAAACCTCATCGTCAGGTTCAGTCCCACCAATATAGATATGTGTATCTCGTACAGGAAGCTGGGTACTCCCACTCCCAGCAGCACCGACTAAGAGAATATTCCCAGTAAGCCATGTTTCAACGGCGTTTTTAATGAAATATTTTATTTTTTCCTGGTTATCCCGCCCTGTTGCTGGGAAGTATGTTCCTCCATAGATCTCGTCTAAGCTAACGAATTTTGAGGTAATCCCTCTGCCTATCTTGTGGGTAATCAGAGGTGCAATTTGTGAACTATACCCAGCAGGGCCGATCACGACGAACTGATAATTATCACGAGGTGACGTCTGAGGAGTGGTTGTGGTGTATTGAATAACAATGTCTACTTGTTGTGCCGATTCAACTACTTTTTCTAATGGATGATACTGAATGGGATACACATCAACGTTTACAATAATACATAATTCTCCATCATACAAGCCGCATCCAACCGTATATCCAAACCAACTTGATGGATACGGATCTGCTCCGTAATTTATCGGTGCTTCCTTTTCTGCGGGGGTGGTTTGCCCGATAATGGCATATTGAGGAGTTGGTTCAATATCTTTTGAGAGGGTTTGTGTCTGTATGTTCTGCGGTGTGACGGTGACGCTTTGAATTGTTGTTCCAAACGGGAACGTATACACTTTTGAATAACTCGGGAGCAATGGTTTGTCTTGCTTCATTAAAAACGAGTTTGCTTCGTTCAAGGCTACAGAAACATAGATGTCTGCGTTTTGTATGGTTGGTTCTGAAAAACGTACTGTTTCTTTTTCAAAAGTGTTTCCTGTGACAGATTGTGCAACAGCTCCAAGTCCACTGAGGACTACTATTACGATTATACATAGTGGAGTAAATTTCTTCATAAATTATTCCCCTTATATATAGCTAATGTAGTTCTCATATATATCGTTTTTGTGAATATTTACAGATGCACAATGTCTATCATCGAATTTTTTTCCAGAGAAAGAACAGGAGAAAGATAAACTGGGGCGTATTTCACTCCTTACTGAATATATCCTTTAAAATAGGGATTCTCTCTATTGGATGATAGTTTTTTAAAAAATCCTATTCATAAAAAAAAAAGGAGAAAGAAAGGCTGGCTTGTCACCATCCTAGCACATACCGTACGAGCGGGAACGCATGGGGGAACTGTTCGAAGAATTGTCTCAGCATCTGTAAAAATGTGAAATAGGGGTTGAACGCACTGTTTTTTGGCATGGTGATGGTGAACGGGTCTGACCAGTTGCTCTCAGCACCAATAGTGTCTTTTGCTTTGACTTTGATGCTAT
>JAFNFT010000070.1:0-11573 GCA_017885605.1 Methanobacteriota archaeon
CAAAACATCAAATCTTTAATCCCCACCATCATTTCACTCCGAAATGTTAATGAATAAAAAGACCCATTACCATTACCGGAGGGTAGATGCGATCTGTGCTGAAGAGAGGTATGTCTTAAATGGATTTTTTAAAAAAGGAGAAAAAAGAAAATAGCACTTCACTCGTAAACAAGAGAACTTTACGAGATGGTACTCCAAGTAAGAAAAAGAAACTCTGCATTGGATTTGGTCATAAAATGGAAAAGCAACAGTTACTTAATAAACCCAAAAAAATCCAAGGTACCAATAGCAGAAAACATGTGACGCACACTCAAGATAATCCTCCGTCCAAGGGACAAACGATTCACTTCCATGAGGATATCGATCTGTTTTTAGAAAAAATAGAAAACCAACGATTTCATGAAATTATATCCGATTTTGAGAAAAATCCTAAACAAGAGCCAGGGATGAAGGGCGATCGAAGAAATAAAAAGGATATAGAACTTGGGCTTCCAAAAGACGAAGGAGAAGAATTACGAAACGAAATTGAAATCAGAAATCGACTCCTAGACGATCTTGAGCATCAGATTCTCGAACGACAAACACAACTGGTCCAAAAAACAGAAATGATCATGCGACTGCAAAAAGAATTAGTGGAAAAAACGGAAGAATCAAGAACACTGCAACAGGAAATCGAGGAAAGAGATACGATTATCCAGGATATCAAAGGACAACTAATAGAGAAACAGACATGGATTGTAGAGAACAATCATTTTACCGAGCAGCTGAGTAGAGAACTGGAGCATAACAATCGTCTTACGAAAAAGGTCCAAGAAGAGTTAAGAATAAGAAATGATGAATTGAATATTTCACTGAAACAATTAGAGGAGAAAACAGCAGAGAGAGACGAGTTCCAGAGAGAAATCACGTCACGAAATAACATTATCGAGACCATCGAAAACCAGTTAGAAAATCAACAAATATCAACGATAGAAAAGATAGAATTGGCCACAACATTACAAAACCAAATAAAGGAAAAAAATGAGGAAATCACGAAACAAAAACGTGATGTACAACAAAAACAAGATGAACTCGAGTGGCTTCAATGTGAAATAGATTCAAGAAATAAAATCATTGGGAATATCACAAAACAACTAACAGAGAATCAAACCTTCCTAATTGAACATTCGAATGCCACTGAACAATTACAGGACGAGCTTTTGCAGAGTAGACACCTCTTACAAGAGACACATGACAAACTCGAACAAACACAACAGGAGATAGCTCTTAAGGATAACGAACTTCATATGCAGGGATTACAGCTTCAAGAATCACGGGTTGAGCTAGACATGATCCGAGGGGAAATCGACTCAAGAAGCCGGATTATTGAAAACATCGAAGAACAACTTGCAGCTGAACAAACACGTCTTATCGAAAAAACACAATTAGCAGAGCACATTCAGGGAGATATAGAGCAAAAACAAGAAGAAATTGAGAAACAATCGAAAGAATCTACCCGTCTACGAAATGACATGAAAAGCAAGAACCACGAACTCACTGAAATAAAAACAGAGCTCAACAAACATCTAACTGATTTAGAATCGAAAAATACTCTCTTACAACAGAAAGAAGAAATCATCGCCCATCTTGAAAAAGACCTTGAAAAAACCTCTCAAGTAGTACAGCAAAAAAACATACAACTCCTCGCAAGACAAAGAGAGATACAAACGCAAGAGGAGGAGTTGAACCTGATAACCCGGGATTCGGAGAAGAGATGGGCTGATGCTTTAGTAACAACCATAGAACTTCGGGACAGCCAGGAACAGCTCAAAGGACTAACGTTAAAGCTTGAACAGAGAGAAAACCTGTTAAGCGATGCACATACTGAATTGAACAAAAAAACAATGGAATTTACGACAAATACCCAGGATCTACAAGATAATTTGGAATCGCTCAACAGAGAATTAACGGTACGAAGTAAACTTATTGAGGATCTTGAAAAACAGCTGTCAGAGCGACAAATGTTTGTAATGGAAAGAACACAGATGATAGAAACACTTCAATCAGAATTGAAACAACGAGACGATCAACTCAATGCTCAGAAGGGTGAGCTTAAATCCACGCAGGAAATAGTCGATTCATTGCACACCGAGATACTCTCAAGGAACCATATCATTGACGAAATCGGAAGGCAACTTGCAGAGAATCAGACGACGGTTCTGGAAAAAGCTTCACAGATTGATCGATTATTCGATAATGTTAAAGATAAAGAATTTGAACTAATGAAAAAAAATGATGAGCTTATTGTAAACAAACAGGGAATCGAAAAAAAAGATATTGAGCTTCATAGCCTACAAAACGCTTTGGACGAAAAGGAACGAGATTTACAGAGAGCTATAAGTTCTATGAATAATAATCAAGAGATAATAACAGACCTTCAAAAACAATTAGAAAAGACCCATCAAGACCTAATGGTGCACATCGACGAGTTGGAGAATCTAAAGCAAGAGCAACAGCAAAGCACCTTCGAGAGCGATCAGATAAAACGTGATCTTAAAAAACGTCTTGATCAATTAGATGAAAAATGTGTCACCATCAGTCAACTGAAGAATGAGGCAGATGATCAGCAGACCCGATTCACTTCATTGGTGAAAGAATTTGGTACAGTAAAACAAGAGTTAGATACAAAAACCATGGAGATGGAAAAAGCCCAAGCGGCGTTGAGAGTAAGTCATACCGATGTCGATCATTTAACAATAAAATTATCTGAGAAAGAGATGGAAGGCGAGCTCAAAACAAAAGAGATTGCGTCATTCTTTGAACAATGGAAGCAAGGCCAGGGAACTATCAATAAAGAGCAGGTTGAATGGCTAGAATCCCTCCTGAACAAAAAAGAAAATCCTCCTAGTTCTCTGAAAGAAGAAGCATCGGATATACCAGCTGCAACAAAATCCCTAGCCGGAGATATCGACCATATCATGAAGACCGGTGAGGAACATCAAGACCAGCTTCATGATAATATCACCTGGAAGGAAGAATTACGGATTTGTAACGAGATTGATAAATGTCTTGATCATTCCACAGAGGATCATCTGAAAACCAAAAAATTAAAGGATGACGAGCCAAAATAATTGATGATGTTTTATTCGTAGAGAGTCACGACATTTTTTATAGGGAGTGGGGCTTCAAGGGTTACAGTTCGACCGATTCCTGGTGATGGGCGGATTGTCACTTCGAGTAGATCATATTGTTTCATCGCTGTATCATTTGGGAGTTTCAGGAGGATAAACATCATATCTGTATTTTTGTTTATCAGATGCGAATTGATAATAGAGTTGTCGTCATCGATTGTGGAGAGGAGACCGAACGTCTCATTGGTTATAGAGTCCCAGACAGGATGTTCAAAGAGTGAGTGGGAACGGATAGATCCTGCAGTTCCATTGAAAAAAAGGATTTGGTAATTTTCACCGTCACACAGCTCTATGGTCATATGAGAAATATCGATATTTTGAGATACGATAGGTTTAATCAAGATTGCTATTTTATTTATTCTTTGTTCTCCTTGGATCATCTGGTATTTTCCAATGATTTGTTTTATTTGTAGATAGCTGCAGAGTTCATCGACGACTTCATTGGTTATTCTATTAAGGTCATTTTCTGATATACTCTCTGTATCCGTTATTATCACCGAGGCGGAAACCGCTCCGATAAGGATGAACACGAGAAGTAGTATCCCGGCGATTGCTCCGAGTTTTGCTTGGTCGTCCATGATATCCCTGATTTCCTCGATAAAAAGTCTCCCTGAATAATATAAATAGCTTGTTATACAATTGTTATCTGTTTTGATGACTCTGTAAGAAAATATGGTGGTCTAAAGAAAAGACCTTGGTTTGTAGAGGTTTTTTCTCTTTTTTTATAGGTGGGGTGTATCAAACAACAGGAGGGGATGGCAAAATCGTCATGCTGTGATTTTTACATTTTGATGGTTCACCGCCGAATCTTTATATAGTGTTATTTGCGAACATGTTACATGTGAAAAACTGCCATGACTATGAATGGCAGGAAAGGAAAGGTAGGTGAAAGAAATGGTAAAACGGTATATGGAAAAGCTGGTAGGCAAATATTGCAAAATCGTCACCAAAGAACCTGGTGAAGAACGCGCAAACGTCGTAACTGGAATCCTCGAAGATGTCGACTACAAAGATGGATTTATTTTAGTAGATTCCTCACAAGGACTCGGATGCCTTAGAATTAATACCATTATCGCAATTAAGCCAGGCAAGAAACACAGACCAGAGAACACAACAATCAAAGAAGATGAGGAAGCTGCAGTTGGAATTGGAACGTTAATTGTATTTATCGCAATGATCCTTGTCGCAGCGGTCGCTGCAAGTGTGATTATGCAAACCGCAGAAAACCTCCAACAACGTGCCTATGCGGTTGGTAAACAAACCATTAGAGACGTTTCCAGTGGTCTGCAAGTCATCGAAGTCACAGGATACACCGATGTAAATAAAACAAAAATTCAATATCTTGCAATCTCAATCACCCCTAGGGCAGGGTCATTGGATATCGATCTGAACAGGACACTGCTCTACCTCAAATTAAATAACTTTTCCGTTCTGAGTCTGAATCGCGCTTTAAAAATATCTAGCGATGGATATAGTAGCATATTCCACGCACTCGATCTCAGTCAACTCAATGCGACGAACTTCGGTGTAATTTCAATTCATGACCGTGACGACTCCATCATGAAGACCAATGGTATGAGCGCCACAGATCAAGCGATTCTCCTCGTCAATCTCTCAGCAGTGTTACCAGACACGGGTGGATTGATGGCTGGCGAGGTCCTTGAAGGAACACTCGTACCAGATTTTGGTGGATCCGGGGTCTTCGTCGCCCAAGCACCAATGGCGTTTAAATACCAAGTGTGCGAACTATAAAGAAAGAGAAAACCAATCAGAGAGAAAACAATCTCTCTTTTTTCTTATTTTTTTAATACAGAATCATCTTCTGGCTAGGCAGATCTAGAATCTAAGCTGGTAATAATAGCAATCTCAGCTTTTTCACCATTATAAATGGTTTGTTTAATACTAACCTCGACAGGTATTTTGATATCATCCTTCGTTGAAAACACTGTTCTATACACAGAAACACTATCGCCCTTCAACCGATCTAGGTAATATTTCTCCACATCGGCAAGTCCCTCAAGGGCAATAAAATCAAAATAACTTTTTTCAACTATTTCATCCATAGTATAGCCAAGTAACTCTAAAAATGGAGTATTGATTTGTTTTAAGATTCCCCGCTGGATAATCGCCGCAGATTGAGGAATTTTATCAAGAGTTTCATCAGTGCTATGAGGAACCTCTGATTCAGTTCTTTCTTGATTTTCTGAATTGGTGAGTTCCGTTCTTTGAGTAACCGTAGGGAGAGTCCTTTTTTCAAGTACGAAATTTTCTTGTTTCATCAGCTCTTGTCGTCGTTTCTCAATCGCTGATTCCAAGAGCATCAACTTTTCTTGCCACCTACTGAATTCTTCGACACGAGCGTGAAAATTATCTTTTTCTTTCATTAAACGTGTTTCGAAAGTTTCCAATTGTTTCATACGGAGTTCTAGTTGTTGTTTTTTTAGATTCAGTTCCGTATGTTGCCGTTTCAAGCCGAATGGATCTGAAAAAAACGAATGTTCTGTTTCTTCAGATTGTTGTTGATCTGTTGCTATGGTATCAAGATTAACTGTTTTTTGGTTTTTTGTCGATGGAACGGTATCTTCCGGGTCAGGTTGCTGGGGAGTATCTACGTGTTTGTGTTTTTTTTCCCATTGTCGGTCGTTCTTTTCAAGTTCTGCAATTCGTTTCGATACTATTTCATATTTTTGTAAAAGGTCTGAGAGGGATTGGTGTATTAAATCCAGTTTTTGCGATGTTGCATCATTCTGTTTCTCAATGGTTACCAATGATGCATTGGATTTTTCTGATTCAACAGGAGGAATGTATTTTTCTGGTTCAGCAGTCGACGTTTGTTCATCAGTGATTTTTTTTTCACGGGCGAATAGTATTTTTTTAACCCCATGTTTTCTGGGAGTTTCTTTGGTGCGTTGTTGCGGTATTGCTTCAGATGTAGGAGAAGACATTTGTATCTGGACTTCAGGTTGTACCTCAGGTTCGTTTTGTTGAGGTACTGGTTCAGAGGGTATATCTGCTGTTTGTTCTATTGCTTCTGTTTTCAATGGTTTTCCGAAGATACAGATATCCTTCACTGTCCCTTTTTCAGTTTTGACAAGAAAACCGGTCCAGGTAATCATATGGATCTGATTATCCTTGGTTTTTATAGGAAGTATAAAATTATCAATCCACATATTCTGCTGAATCGAGCCAAGGAGATCTTTCCATTGCTGAGTCGACTCGACGGGGATCAAAATCTCACTGAGTTTTTTATGTAACACCTCATCTCGTATGTATCCTGTAAATCGTTCGCTTTCTTTATTGAATTGGATAATCTCCTCGCTAAGAGTAAGGCTTAGGATTAAATCATGACTGGTATCTAAACGCTTTAACTCTTCAATAGTAGGTATTGTCGCCATCTCCACAACCACGGTAAGAATTGATACATCTTATATTTTTCTTTTCATTCTCTATCTCTTGATTATTTTAAAACGTTTTGTTTTGACAAAAGACAGCTGAAAGAATGGAAAACCCTTGTATAAAAAATATAATGTTATGGAGAAAATTGATTCAGAGGTTTCCGGGCATAACCAAGTGCCATCTACGTTTTTTACATCCAAGGTGCTACCCTTGATAACCGAGAAATAATACTCAACTATTCAAATACATAAAAGTATAAATATACGATTATTGTTGATATGGTTGGGATTCAACTAGAGGTTCGGTACATACGGAGGGGTACAGATAAAGTTAAAGTTAGGAAAAGATGAACCTACATCTTCTCAAGGAGATTCATCAAGCAGTACTCAGAAGACTCCAGAGGTAACACCACACCTAAAACCTACCATACAAGCAGAGAAGAGACCCGAGCCAGAACGAAAAATTATAAAATTCGATTCACCAGAGAAAACGTCAGATATGAATAAAGAAAACGCCCCTGTACAGGATCTTTTGAAAAAACCTATGATGTCTAAAACAGATAACAAACTAGACGGAACAAAAATCATTCCCGATAAGATACCTGGAGCTGGAGCAGATTCGGCACGTGAAGAACTCGAGCAACGGCGAAACATACTCCAAAATATGAAGGATTTTGATTTTCAAATTAAAAAAAATCAAGAAGAAATTACCAATATCTATACGAAGGTCGAGAGTCTCTCAAAGGACCTTGATGACCTTGTCAGTTTATATGAAATAGTGTCAGAACAAATGAACCCTTTTGTCGGATTATCAAAGGTCACAAAAAAGAGACTCGATGCATTGGAGAATATCATCAAAGAGGTAGATGGTGTCAAAACACGGATCGGTGATCTTGAATCTAACTTTGAAAAAAACGGTGCCATAATAAAAGGAACTACAGCGCCCATAAAGCTAAAACCAACTACTGAGATGAATGCCAAACCAGAAGCACCCTTTACACCCAAAGAACCTCTGGTCATCCCACCATCGCGACCAACAGCATTGCATGCAACAGTCGTAGAAACATTAAACGACAGCGAACTAGATGACCTCCTCAATAAATCATTAGAATCACTCCTGATGGAACAAAATATCGATACAATGATTAATGAATTTTTCATAAGTTTAAAATAAAGGAACTCTGTTCATAGAAAGGAGCAGGTGAATGAGCGAAGGAGACCAAAACCAAGGAGAGAAACCTCTCGAAACAGATGAGGTTCGTACTGAATTATCCAGCTTGGTCGAACAAAATATTCTACCTCAAAAAATCGCACAGCGAATCGCAGAAAAACTAAAAGAAAAAAACATCAGGATCACGAAGAATCAACTCTATCGGTTAACTGAGAAAATTCAGAGTGCCTTATACAATTATAAAGTATCCGTACCAAACCAACCTGAACAGCAAAAGAAAGAAGAAACACAAACACTCGATGACACCACCATTCAAACAACCGATATGAAAAAGCTATTTGAAGCAGTTGAACACCTGAACCAACGCATAAAAATAATCGAAGAAAATCGAATCGACGGAGTGAAAGGAATAACCGGCAAACTTGTAAAAACAAGAGACATAAAAACCTTCGAATCACCAGATATACTCGAAGAAAACATACAACCATTGGAACATATACCTAGTGATCCAGAAAGCATTGTTGTCACCATGAAATGGTTACAGTACCTCGTTGATAGAACCGGAAAAAACAATCTTGCTGATACCCTTGGATATTATGTTGACATCGGTTGGATTTCTGAAGATGTTCGATTAGATTTGATTAATTATTCAAAGGGGATAACAGAAGAACCAGCACAAACAGGTACCCATCCACCACATTTACCCACAAAAGATCATCTCCAATCATTACTGTTCATACAGAAACTCAAAGGAATACAACTGGATGACCGGTTCCTCATTAAAATAGAGCGAGATATGGAGAAAATCGTGAAAAGCCTCGAAGGGTATCCACTAAAATAACAGTCCGAGAAAAAAGAAACTTTATTATCAGTAAATCATATTACACATTGGTAGTTTGATTCAATGGATGCACATCCATAGAACTCACTTAGAGGGTATAAAAGATGGGGTTCTCAGTGATAGCAGCTGCTGCTATCTTAGGATTGACACTATTCATGGCTGTTGAAATCATAGCAAGCGATCTTCTTCCAACCATCGAGGATATGAACAAGTCCTACGATGACATGAAAGACAGACATCAGAATCAACTCCAATCCGATATCAACATTACCACAGCCCTACGGTCAGCGAACGGATCAAATTACGATTATAACATCTCAGTGAAAAATACTGGAAGTGCCACGCTCTTTACAAAAGATTTTCAAATTCTGATAAACGGATCTGAGTATCAATTCACCTGTTCTCACGAGAATCTCTATCCTGAAAATACCGTATATTTCTATATACTGAATGTGGAAGGTGCTGGGTCGCAACGATTGAAAATAATCACTAATAACGGTATAGCAGACTACTATACCTATATTGTATGAGGGAAAAATAAATGGGATTTAGTTTAACCGGGACGCATGTAATCTTCTTCGTCGCAGCAGTCATTGTCGCAGGCATGGTATCAGGTGTTTTTATCGCAGTCACCATGAACGTTACCACAAGCCTTTCAAATCGAGGAGACCGGGTAACAGAACAACTCAACACCGACTTTGATATCATCAACGATCCAAATATCATCCCTATGACAGGATCATATTACAGCTTTTATCTGAAAAATATCGGTGGTATGAGACTCACGACCACAAATCAGACATTTCAGGTCTTTATCGACGGGGAGCTCATCGGAATACCACAGTATTATTTTGAGAATACATCAATTCCTATTGAAGGAATAACAACTCTCTATGTGAACACCACCCTTGTAAGTGGCGACCATACATTACGGATTGTAGGACCACAAGCTGTCGATAAAGAATTTGTTTTTATGAAATAAATAAAAAAACATGAGGAACTATGGAAGGAGTAAAATCCATCATCTTAGAAAGAAAAGGCGAAAAAGATGGATTTGCTGAACGATTCGGGAAAGTAATCCCCAATGGCTCCTTGATCTTTATCGAAGGAAAAGAAGGAACCGGTAAAAGTATTTTCTGCCAACGGTTTTGTTACAGCCTCTTAAAAAATAATTGTTCTTGTTCCTATGTATCAACGCAATTTACTATCAAGAGTTTCTTACGACAAACAGCCTCAGTTGGTTATGATGTCCGAAAATTTCTGATGGCCGGGAAATTATTATTCATCTCCACCGAAGTAACCCTTGCAGAAACACTCCCCCGGAAGACATTCCTTGAGGGGTTGATCACCGGGAGAAAACTCTTCGACCCTGAAATCATTTTTATCGATTCACTTTCCACCCTGTTAAAAGATAGTTTAAACAGGGAAAATTTGACAGACCTTACCAGTTTCTTTAATCGATTAACTGGATCAGGAAAAATTATTTTCATCACTGCAAATCCTACTGAATGGCCTGAAGAAATTCATAACACGTTCCGGATGATTACCACGATCCATTTCCGGACATCTCGAGAGACAGCCCCTGGCATCGGAATAGTCTATAACATGTATCTTGAGAAATTTAACGGCGCACGATTTAAGTACGACCCGGTCACAAGGTTTTCGGTCCGACCCGGAGTTGGCCTGACCATTGAATCAAGTGGTGTCGCGTTTTAAGGAGGGACGGGTATGACGAAGATGGAGAAAAAAGAGGAAGAAAAAATCATCAAGGAGAACCCTCACCTCCAGATGTACCTCGACGAGATACGAAATAAATTAGAGCGGCCATCTTTTTATAGCAAATTACCTCGTGATTTGAAGGAGGAGAAATACCCAAACATTATCTATCCGACAAAAGGGTCTGTGTTCATCCATATATTCCGTGCCAAGGATATGGAGGAAAAGGAATATCATGCGATAGAACCAAGTCTGAATGAGAAAGAAAAAATAAAACGCGACCAGGTTCTTGATTTAATTTATGAGAAAGCACCGTTCTGGAAGGCAGTAAAAACCGATGATGAACTCAAAGAAGCTATCCGAACATTGCTGGATCAGCTCACGGTTATTGATGAACGATCATCAGGAATCGTGAAAGTGACAGGCGGGAAACTCCGAGTCACTTCTGCAGAAAAAAAGAGCATTGAATATGATATCACAAAAAACATCATCGGCAGCGGTCCGCTTGAGCCGTTCATGCGAGACCCATATCTTGAGGATATACACATCATTACAGGGGAAAATGTTCATCTCATCCATAAAGTCTTCGATATGATAAAAACAAATATTTTTATCGATAAAGCCTGGGCGAACACCTTTTCTCAAGAATTCAGCGAGAAAATCGGTAGCCCTGTCAGCGAAGGTCAACCGATCGCCGATGGGACACTCCCTGATGGAAGCCGGGTTAATATCATCCACAGTAAAGACGTAAGCCTGAAAGGACCGACTATGACGATTCGAAAATTCAGTGAGACACCTATCAGTGTCACTCAGCTGATGAATTGGGGAACGTTCGATGCAGGTGTCGCAGCGTATCTCTGGTTGTGTCTTCAGTACGGAAGGAGTCTGTTTGTCTGTGGTGAAACCGCTTCTGGTAAAACCACGACCGCGAATGCGATTATCCCATTTATTCCTCCGGAGAAGAAGATTTTCTCTGTTGAAAACACCCCTGAAGTGCAGGTTCCTCATGCCGTGTGGCAGCAGTTGCTGACAAAATCGACAGGACCGAAGGAGGGTCATATCGAACTAGAAGATCTCCTTCGAGCCGGTCTTCGATCTAGACCAGATTATATCATTCCAGGAGAAACCAGAGGGATTGAGGGACGTGTCGTGTTCCAAGCAATGCAAACAGGACATCCAGTGATTACGACCTTTCATGCTGGGAGTGTCACGAAGGTCATCCAACGATTCACTGGGCATCCGATCAATATTCCAAAACCATTCATGGATAACCTGGATGT
>JAFNFT010000070.1:11608-14776 GCA_017885605.1 Methanobacteriota archaeon
CGGAAAGCCTTCGAATGGAATGCAGTCGACGACACCCATTCGTTCAAAGCGAATAGAAACAGCTACATTTTAGAATCCAGGATCGCAAAAATGGCTGGATTAACCGACCCGATGAAAATCTATGATGAATTTGATCGGAGGAAACACATCCTCGAACGCATGCTTGAGGAGAAAATCTTTGATTATTATGAAGTCGTCCAATTCATTTGGACGTTTTACCGCGAGGGAGAAAAAGCCTTACCGATATCAATCTAAAAAGATGAGAAAAAAAGCTGGCATTGAGAATGGAATGAAACAAATCAGCAGCGAACCAAGGGGAACAAAACATGGATGAAATGCAAAGAGAAGAAGTTGCACAGCTTCTTGCTGAAAATCAACACCTCAAAGAGTACCTCGAGTCCATAAAACAAAAGATGGCGAACCCCATTTTTTATAGTAAAGTACCCCAAGAGACAAGAAATGAATCCTACCCTAATTTTATCTACCCAACGAAAGGGGTCGTCTTTATCCACATCTACCGCACACAGGATATGGATGAGTTAGAGTACCATGTCATCGAACCAACCGTAAACGATCTGCTGAAAGAAAAACTCGATATCATCCTGAAATTGATCGTAAAGAAAGCACCTGAAAAAAAAAGCGTCATTACTGATGATGAATTACGAGAGGTGTTAAAAGAGCTTCTCGATGAGACCACCGTGATTAATGAGAAGGCAGGAAAACTCGAGGTAACTAAAAAGAAAGGAAAAATAACGACACCTGAGAAGGTGAAAGTCACCTCCTACCAAAAGAGCGTGCTACAGTACCATATCATCAAGACACTAGTTGGTGGTGGTCCTCTTGAGGCCTTCATGAGAGACCCGTATCTTGAGGATATCCATTTTGTCGCTAACGAGAACATCCACCTGATCCATAAAGTATTCGGAATGATTAAAACAAATGTGGTGGTCGGGGAAAAGGAAGCACCAGCATTCACCCGAGCGATTAGTGAAAAAATGGGTTCGCCGGTCAGTGAAGGCCGACCGATTGTCGACGGAGTGCTCCCTGATGGAAGCAGAGGGAACATTATCTATAGCTCTGCAGTAAGCATCAAAGGACCAAGCATGACGATCCGGCGGTTTACCGAAACACCCATCAGTGTCACCCAGTTGATCAAGTGGGGTACATTAAGCTCAAGTATCGCCGCGTACCTGTGGTTGTGCCTGCAGTATGGACGTAGTTTCTTCATCTGCGGGGGAACCGCCTGTGGAAAAACAACGACCATGAATTCGATTATTCCGTTCATCCCTCCTCAAAAGAAGATCTTTACCGCGGAAGGGACTCCTGAGCTCCAGGTGCCGCACACGGTCTGGCAACGACTCTTAACCAAGACAACGGGTCCAAAAGAAGGACAGGTGGACCTCTTTGACCTTTTAAAGGCTGCATTACGGTCGCGTCCAGACTATATCATCCCTGGAGAGGTCAGAGGAGCTGAGGGGAATATCGTGTTCCAGGCGATGCAAACAGGGCATCCTTGCATGACCACGTTTCATGCAGGGAGCATAACCCAGGTTATTCAGCGGTTCACTGGTGATCCGATTAATGTCCCAAAAACGTTCATGGACAACCTTGATTTCGTCGTGATTCAACTTGCGGTCGAACGGAATGGAAAAATGATCCGGAGATGCACTGCCATCGATGAAATCGAAGGATACAACAGGGAGGTCGACGGGATTATGTCGCGTACTGCTTTTACCTGGAAAGCTGATGAGGACGTCCATGATTTTAAAGCAAATAGGAATAGTTTTATCCTTGAAGAAAAGATAGCGAAAAACGCTGGATATTCGGATACTGCGAAAATCTATGATGAGCATGAGCGACGCAAACATATTTTGGATCGTATGGTCGAAGAAGACATCATGGATTATTATGAGGTCGTCCAGTGTATCTGGGGGTTTTATCGGGAAGGTGAGAAAGGGATACCGATCTCTGTGTGAGGACTAATGGCGAAAAAGCAGAATAAAACAGATATGAAACGAAACGAGAAAAAAGATTCATTGAAAGAAATAAAAACCGCGTATCGTAGTCTTGATGACCGGAAGAAATTCGTCAGGTCCGTTTTCATACCCTTAATCATCCTAGGTGTACTAGTGATGTGTTTACCGTTTCTCCTCCAACTGCTCGTATCAAGTCAGTTACAGTACAATCCAATTACGTTTATTTTCGCTGGGACTATACCAATTATCCTGGGGGTTTTCTACCCGTATATCAGCTGGAAGAACAGGGAATCTGATATCAACGGTAAAATGCATTTTTTCATCACCCACATTCGGGTATTAGCGATTTCAGATCTCAGTTTAAAGGATATCATTAATGTCCTTGGGGGAAATAAAGCCTATAAAAGCCTTGGGGAGGAAATCCGGAAGATAAGCGTTCTTGCTGATCAATGGCGGGTCCCTATCTCAAAGACGTTCCGATTCGTCGGTGAGCGGACCCCTAGTAAGATCCTCCGGGATTTTCTTGATCGTTTCTCCCAGAGTCTTGATAGCGGGGTAGAGCATCGAGAGTTCATTGAACATGAACAAGACGCGGTGCTTCAAGAATATAAGACGATTTATGAAGCAAGCAACGAAAATATCGTCATTTTAAGCGAGGTGTATGTCAGTCTTCTCATTTCCATTATCTTTGTGATGTCTCTGGGAATCGTTTTACCGATGGTGATGGGATCCCAGGATATGGGCTCCTTTATTTATGTTTCATCGTTCATGTTACTAGCTTCCGAAGGGATGCTTCTGTATCTGTTGCGTTCCATGATACCACCAGATGAGATGTGGCATAGCACCGGTGAAAAAGGAGAAATCGAACTGTCCCTTTTACGAACGTTTAAAACCACCCTTATCGTCTCCGTTCTTCTCTGCGTTGTTCTGTCGATTTCAAAAGTATATCTCTCGCTGCCGATCATCTCGATGATACCAATAGAGATCCTGATTGTTGCTGGACTAACACCCCTGTTTATACCTGGGATAAAAGCGCTTCGTGAAGAGGAACATATGTCACGAAAAGAACGGAATTTCATGGGGTTCCTACCCGCTCTTGGTTCCATTTCAACGATGCGAGGCGGGAGAATCAACGATTCAGTGTACTATCTCAGTGAGAAGGACTACGGGGTTCTCACCACACATATCAGGG
>JAFNFT010000071.1:0-2154 GCA_017885605.1 Methanobacteriota archaeon
CTTAATAATCTATGGTGTATATCTCACTCAAAGAACCTAACAGAAATGGATTAAGACAATGTTTTGTGTCGAATGTGGGAAAGATGAACCGATCTTTCGAAACGGTGTCTGCCTGAGCTGCTATCTGAAACATACCCAGTTTTCCAAAGGACCCACGATTATGGATATTATGTTTTGCCCTCGTTGTTCTTCCTATAAACATAAAAATATTTGGATGCAAGAACCCTTTAACGATATCCTGAAACGACACATCAAAGATGCGTTTTCAATCAGCCCTGAACTGAAAAACGTAACAATACAAACCCGTTGTGATGAAAAGGATCGCATCTTTCAGTGTATGGTGTTCATCTCAGGCTTTTTAGAAGGTCAACAAATCACCGAGCAACATCCACTCACTGTACGAATCAGACGAAACACCTGCGACGTCTGCTCTCGAGAGGCTGGAGGGTATTATGAGGCAATCATACAGATTCGGACGGAACAACGGACTTTCTCAAACGAAGAGCTCAAAACACTTCGCTCTGCAGTCGAAACAATGGTTGGACAGTTGCAAAAGAGTGGGAAACGAGGGTTATTTATCACTGATGATGATGAAAATCGTCAGGGTCTTGATTTCTTCCTAAGTGAAAAAGCAACAGCGTTCTCAATAGCAAAAAAAATCCAGGAGCAGTTTGGTGGTGAGTTTAAACAATCCGCGTCCACCGCGGGGATGAAAGATAGCAAAGAGGTATTCCGGATGACCTATCTGGTTCGGATTCCCGCATATCGCAAGGATGATTTCTTCTCATGGGACAACTCGTTCTTCTTGATTGTCTCACTTCATGAAAACAAGGTCCGTGCCATTGAACTTTCCACATGGGTTGAAAAGGTAATTGACGGAAAATACATTCAGCCTTCGAAGATTTTTGGTGGCAAGGAACGTATCAAGGAAATGATCTTTGTTAGTCAGTCAAAAAAAGAAATCCAACTCATGGACCCGAAAACATATTCCACAGTTGAGATTCCGAAACCAAAAATAATCTCGATCGATACTCCGATGGTGAAAACCGTTAAACTGGATGATTCTCTTTTTTTAGTCCCTGGATGAAGGTGTCCTTTGATTTTTTTTCTTTATGATATTAGTTTAGTTTTTATAGAACTATCCTCTTTTTCATGAGAATGATTTTATCGGAGAACTCCTTGTAGTGTTTGTGCGGGTCGCAATAAAATTTGCCTATGACGGCAAGAATTTTTCCGGGTATGCTCGACAACCGGGTCAACGAACGATTGAACAAGCACTCTTGGATATGTTGATTGAACAAAGGATATTTCAGGACACAAAGATGTCTTGTTTTCGTACCGCGAGTCGTACTGATAAAGGTGTGTCTGCGTTGGGGAATGTCTGTGCATTTGATACAATATTTTCTAGAGAGGAGATTTTCCCAATACTGACAAAAGAAGTTTCTGATATTTTTATATATGGGATACAATCCGTCACTGCGGATTTTTATCCACGTCATGCGAAAAGAAGACAATATCGGTATTATCTTCGAAGAGAGAATCTTGATGTTGATCGTGTGCTTTCTGCTGCCGGGTTGTTTACTGGGGAGCATAACTTTCAGAATTTCGCACGGGTAGAACCGTTGAAAAACCCGGTTCGAACCATAGAAAACATTGTTGTTGGTGAAAACCAGGATTTCTTTGTCCTTGATTTTTATGCGCAGACGTTTCTCTGGAATCAGATCCGGCGGATCGTCTCAGTGTTGAAAAAGGTCGGGACTGGATCTCTTTCTTTGGAGTCGGTTCGACAGGCGTTAGACTATCCGGAAAAAAAGATGGATTTTCAGGTTGCGGCATCTGAACCATTGATTCTGAAAGACGTGCTATATGATTTTTCTTTTAAGTATGTAACGGATCATAAAAAGAAGCTTCTGAGGTTTGAAAACAGTATTGTCTCTTTGCTCTGCTGATAGTTTCTGCAAAGATCGTTAGACGGTAACTTCAAGTGCTTTGACTTGTTGGGCTGCCAGCACTTCGTTCATTTTTAGATATGTCAGGTCCATATCTTTTTTCTTCGTCCAAGTCTCTTCTAAAGGTGTGAGTGTGGATATTTTATTGACCATCCCGACCATTTTATCGTTCTCATTTTTCATTACGGCAAGAACTGATTCGTAA